>VEPF01000439.1:7103-24084 GCA_012027055.1 Gemmatimonadota bacterium
GCCGCCCGCCCCCGGCGCCCCGGGGGGGCGAGCCGGGGCGATGCCGAGCGCCTCGGCCACGTGCCACGCGATGGCCTCGCCCTCGCGATCCGGGTCCGTGGCCAGCAGCACCGCGTGGGCACCCTCGGCCTCGCGGCGCAATTCCTGGATGACCTTGCCCTTGCCGCGGATGGTCACGTACTTCGGCTCGAAGCCGTGCTCGATGTCGACACCCAGCTCCCGCTCGGGCAGATCCCGGATGTGACCCACCGACGCCCGGACCCGGTAACCCGGCCCCAGGTACCTGCCAATGGTCTTTGCCTTCGCCGGCGACTCCACGACTACGAGCTGCTTGTCTTTAGCCATGCCAATATTGCCATCGTCAGGTCGACCGGCGTGCGCCCGTCGACATCGATCACGAAATCAGCCCGCGCATAATACGGTTCCCGGGCGGCCAGCAGCCGCCGCGCTGCCAGCACGGGGTCCGGACCGGCGAGCAGAGGCCGGGGCGTCCCTTCCGCCGTTGCCCGCCGGACGGCCTCCTCCAGGCTCACCCGGAGCCACACCAGCGCGGTGCCGTGCGGCAGCGACTCCAGGACGCCCGGTCCCACCGCCCATCCGCCACCGGGAGCCAGCACCAGCTCGTCGCGCCTGCACAGCTCGGCGGTCAGGCGTGCTTCCTCCTGCCGGAACGCGCCCTCGCCGAACCGGCGGAACCACTCGGGCACGGAAACCCCACTCCGGCGCGCCAGTTCCGCATCACCGTCCAGGAACGTCCACCCCAGCGCGTGCGCCAGCAACGGGCCCAGCGTGCTCTTGCCCGCCGCCATGAAACCGAGCAGAACCACCCGGTGCCAGGGCAACGCGGGCCGGGCCGGGCCGGGGAATGGGATCGGGTCCATAGCTCAGGCGACTTCGTGCCCATTCGGGTCGCCGCCCGCCAGCCGCGCCCGGTGCGCCCGCAGTTGCGCCAGGTACGACGCAAAATTCCGCTGCAACTCCAACATGCTGTCCCCGCCGAATTTCTCCAGCACGGCATCGGCCAGCACGATAGCCATCATGGCCTCCCCCACTACTGCCGCGGCGGGCAGCGCCACCACGTCACTGCGCTCCCGCACCGCCACGGCCGCTTCGCCCGTGCGCAGATCCACGCTCCGCAGCGGCTTCATGAGCGTCGAAAGCGGCTTCATGGCGACTCGGACGACCAGCGGAGCACCCGTGGTCATGCCCCCCTCCAGACCGCCGGCGTGGTTGTGGTTGCGCCGGAAACCGCCGCTCCGGTCGGACAAACCGGCGTCCGATGTCGCTTCGATCTCGTCATGGACTGCCGATCCCGGCCGGGCGGCAGCCTCGAAGCCGAGGCCGATTTCGACACCTTTCATGGCCTGGATCGACATCAGCGCCTGCGCCAGCCGGCCGTCCAGGCGACGGTCCCACGAGACGTGACTGCCGAGTCCTGCCGGCACCCCCCGCGCCACTACCTCGAAGCAGCCGCCCAGGGTGTCGCCGGCCGCACGAGCGTCGTCGATCGCGGCGATCATCTGCTGTTCCGCGACCGGGTCGAGGGTGCGCACGGGCGAGGCGTCCGCGGCGGCGTTGAGGTCCTCGGGGAGCTCTGCAGGAGCGGTCGCGACGACGCCCCCGAGCATCACCACGTGGCTGCCGATGGTGATCCCGAGCTCGGCCAGCAAGCGCTTCGCGACCGCGCCCGCGGCGACGCGAGCCGTGGTTTCGCGCGCCGATGCTCGCTCCAGGATGTCGCGCGCATCGCTCCGGTCGTATTTGAGCACTCCGACCAGGTCCGCGTGGCCGGGGCGCGGCAGGTGCACGCGCCGCAGCGTCTCCTCGTCGTTGGCCTCGGCAAGCGGGACGGGGCTCATGGCACGTTCCCAGTTGGGCCAGTCGCGATTCCACACGAGCAGTGCCAGCGGCCCCCCCAGCGTCTCGCCCAGCCGGATGCCGGCCACCAGCTCGGCCGCGTCCCGCTCGATGGCCATGCGTCCGCCCCGGCCATGGCCGCCCTGTCGGCGGCGCAGTTCGGGGTCGATGTCACGCTCGGCGATCAGCTCCAGGCCGGCCGGGACACCTTCCACGATGGCGACCAGAGCCCGGCCGTGCGATTCGCCGGCAGTATGGAAGCGGTAGTGCATGCGCCTGCTCCCCCTCAAGCGGAAGAGCCCGGTGGTTAACCGGGCTCTTCTTGGTTTCCCCTCGCCACTATACCCCGGGGCGAAGGGTCCTGTCCAGCCGGGGAGGCCTTCGACAGGTCAGTTGCTGCAGTTCGGCACGCCGGTGGTGAGATCCTTGATGTCGCGCTTGCGCACGTTGAGGATCACCACGTTGTTGGCGCTGGTCACGCCGAACAGCTGCGCGACGGTGTAGTTGCAGCTGGTGCTCGGGATGCTCGCGTTCACGCTGCCCATCGGCGGCGAGGCCCGCAGCTGTCCCACGATCCGGTCGCGGATGAAGATCTCGCCGCGCTCCAGGTAGTGGAACGTGTCGACGATCTTGATGGTGCGGTCAGCGGTGGCAATGAAGGCCAGCGTGCTGTCGTTGCTGCCCGCGCTGCCGTCGACGTGATTCGGGTGCAGGGCCACCCCGCCGGTCCCGGCCTGCGCACCGCCGGCATACAGCCCGTTGAGGCGGAGCTCGCCCTCGCGCTGCACGTTGTTGGTGAAGAAGTACGTGGTCGCGAGACCGCGGGCCACGCCCAGCAGGCCGTTCACGTTGAGGGCCAGACCCGTGACCTGCTCGGCGGCGTTGCCAATGAGGTCGTAGGTGCCGGTGGAAGACACGCGACCGTAGTTGTCATCGTCGTTCGCGGACCAGAGCAGGATGCGGCCGTATGGGGCAAGTGCGCCCTCGCCGAATGCGATGGTACTCAGATCCTTGGAGTAGGCGACGTAGGTGGTGTCGGAGAACCCCACGCCGGGGCGGTTCCAGGTGCCCCGGGCAGCGAAGATATCGGAGCCCTTGCCCATCACGTCCAGGATGGCGGCGCCGGCATATCCGGGCGCGGACTGGAACTTCTGGTCCGGGAACCCGGGCACGTGGTCGTAGATGATGACGTTGTCATCGCCGGTCACGGATGGCACGATGACGACGCTGTCCACGTGCGCGATGGCCCAGGTGTCGCTGGCATCCTTGACGGCCGCCTGGCGGCCGGGGATCAGGATACGAGGCTCATAGATCCCGCCTTCCGGCCGGTTGGCCGAGCGCACCGTGCCCTCGATGGCCGAGCGCGTGGGCGTGGTCGAGTACAGGATGTTGCCGTTCTTGTCCACGGCCACGAACTGCGGCCGATCGCTGAATTCATGCAGCAGGCCGGAATAACGCAGGTAGCCGTTCTTGACCTCTTCCTTGAGGTCGATCAGCACTTCGTTGGGCGTGAGGATGCGCCTGGACGGATCTTCCCGCAGTTGCGCGGTGGGCACGGCCGTGGGCACGAACGACAGGCTGGTCCCGCCCGAGTTGGCGATCATCAGGCTCTCGGGCGCCTTGTCCGGTCCCGGCTTCAGGAACAGGCCCCACGGGTGTGAACCGACCGGCAGGGGGATGGTTCGGAAGCTGGTGTCCGAGAACTGCAGGACGTTCACCTGGTTGTTGCTGTAGTTGGACAGGTAGAGCCGGCGGTTCGCGGTGTCCGGCAGGGCATCGGCGATGACCGACCTGGCCGGCAGCGAGCGGCTGGTGCCGATGACCGCACTGGCGGTGTAGGTCCGTCCGGTCTGCCCCTGTGCCATGAAGTACGCGCCGTTCACGACCTGGCACGTCAGGTCCTGGTCGGCCTCCTGCACCGCAGCCCCGCACCGCGTCTGCGAGTCGACCGCGAAGGCGTGGACCTGGAACGTGAAGCCGAGCGGGAACTTCGTCGTGCTCAACTCGTTGTATGTCTCCCGCAACTGCAGCACGAAGACGGTGTCGGGCGTACCGCCGCGGGCCGGCGAGAACGGGGGCGTGCTGAAGTAGAACGTGTCGCGCGCCAGGGTGGCGTCTTCACCCGCCGGAATGGCTATCACCACGGCGCCGAGGCGGATGATGCCGCCGCCGCCGACATCGGTTCCGGTCACGTGAATCCGAATGGAATCACCCATTTCCACACGATCGGCGGCCTCGAACGTGCGCCGCACCTTCGGCGGTGCACCGCTCGCCACCGTGGACACGGTGATCGCCACCGGAGCGGACATGCTGCCGCGCACGCCCAGGGTGTTCCAGACGAAGGCCTGGAGCGACAGGTTGCCGGCTACTCCGCCGACGTTCAGCAGGACCGTCTTCTCGAGCGGGTCGCGCGTGCCCTGCAGCTGACGGAAGACGAAGCTGTCCGCCTTCACGCCCTGCACGTAGAGCTTGAGGCTGTCCAGCCCGGCGCCCGGGTCGTTGGCATAGATCCGGACCGGAATGGAGCTGTTGATGCGCGCGGTGGTCCCTGAGGGCGGGTTCAGGATGGCGACGCGCGGTCCGGGAATCACCCGCGTGGTATCCACGCCCACGTTGCCCGCAGCGTCCGTGACCGCGGCAATGAAGTAGACCGGCTCCGAGATGCTGTCCGGCAGCGGCTTCAGGTAGCGGACGACCGTCGTGTCCGTGATGGCCGGGCGGTGCGGACCCAGGGGCAGCGGGACCGGGAACTCAGGGTACCTCAGCACCGGGTAGGAGTTGCGCGTCGAGTCCGGGAAATACCGGAAGGACACGCCCCGGAGCGCGATCTTGCTGACACCGGTTGCGTCACGCGCGCGAACCCGGACCCGGATGCTGTCGGTCAGCGGGTATGATTCGCCCTCGACCGGCTCCAGGATCTGGACTTCAGGCCCAAGCTCGTCCGTGACGGTCAGTGCTAAAGGGGCAGATACCCCTCGCAGGTTGGCCGCGTTGACCGCAACGCCCAGCACGCTCAGATCGGCGGGTTTCAGCGTAGTCGGGAGCTGAATGCGGAACAGCGTATCGCGGCTCGTCCCGCCCACCGTGGCCAGCGCCTTCAGGACCGTGTCCTTGGCCGCGTTGACGAACGCATAGCCGATCTTCTGCAGTCCGAAAGGGTCGTTGGCCGTGACTCGCAACTCCAGCACCCGGCCGATGCTCACCTTCGCAGCCCCTGCGGTCGCGGTGACCGTGGGCGCGGAAGCGTCGACGATGCGGATCGTGGCGGTCGCGATGTCGCTCACGGCGCCGGCCGCATCGGTGGCATAGGCCTCGACGCGCAGCACGGAGTCCTCCGCGATCACCGGGAGGTCGATGCTCGCGTCCACCGTGACGGTGTCGCGCGTGACCGTGGCGATGGTGAACTCCTGGTCGTCCGTGGCGGCCCCGCGGAAGCGCACGTTGATCTTGGCGATGCCGGCGCCGCCGATCGCCTTGACGCGGGCGTCCACGCGGGCGTTCTCGGCCGCCTGCAGCGGCACGATGAGCGCCGTGATGCGCGGGGGACCGCCGCCGCCGGACTGCCGCCCTTCGAAGAGGTTGTCGCCGCTGCACGCCGCGGACAGCACGGCCAGCGCGCTGGCGACCAGGACCAGCGCAGCCCTTGCCGGGACCGCGCGAGCGCGGCCGATGATGTGCTCGATCATGCTTCGCTCAGCTCGTCCAGGGAGCGACTTCACCCGATGCGACATCAGTTGTCCCTCACGATGTGGGGCGTGACCATGACCAGCAGGTCGCGCTTGTTCTCCCGATCACTGTCGACGCGGAACAACGAGCCAATCACGGGGAGATCCATCAGCAAAGGAATGCCGGTGCGGGACTTCACCTTCTCGGTAATGGTCAGACCGCCGATCACGATGGTCTGCCCGTCCTCCACGGCCACGTGCGTTTCCGCCAACTGGGTCTGGAAGGTCACGCCCAGGTCGGACTCGAGCAGGGCGCCCACGTTGGAGCGCTCGGCCCGCAGCTCCATCATGACCTGGTTGCCGGCGATGTGCGGCGTCACGGTCAGGATCACGCCGGTCTCGCGGAATTGGACGGTGGCCCGGGGCGCCTGCAATCCGCCTGCCACCGACCCGGCATCGATCACGCGGATGGGGGTGGATTCACCCACCTGGATGTTGGCCTTGCGGTGATCCATGGTCCGGATCATCGGGCTGGCCTGGATGTCCGTGAGGGAAACGCTCTGCAGAGCCTCCAGGAACGTCACCAGCGAATGCCGGCCGGCGAGCAGGGTCATGGCCAGCTGCAGCGCGGGATTCCGGATGCGGGCGTCGGCGTTGCCAATGGCGGCGATCGAGTTGCCGCCGAGCATGATCACGTCATCCTCGGTGGTTTCGTCCGGCTCGAACACGCCGTTGCCGTTCGCATCGAAGTAGTTGGTGGCCAGTCCCAGCAACTGGGTGCCCTGCGAGTCCTTCAGGTCGTAGAAGACCCCGAGCGACTGCAGGTTGGTCCGGTCGATGAAGGCGATCTTGGCCTCGATGTCGACCTGCGGCACGCGCACGTCGATCTGCGGCAGGATGCTCTTCACGCGCTCGACCGCCTCCGGCGGACCGGTGACGATCAGGGCATTGGCGGTGCGGTTCACCCCCACGCTGCCGTCCGTCCCAAGGATGCCGGTGACCGCCGCCGCGATGGAGTCGGCGCTCACGTACTGGATCGGGAACTGCTGCGTGATTGGCGGCTCCGCGGAGACGCGCTCGGCCAGCTTGGCCGCATCATCGACCAGCAGCACGCCGCCGTCGAGTTGCCTGAGCAGCATCCCGTTGGCCTCGAGAATGGTCCGGAGCGCCACGTCCCACGGCAGGTTGTTCACCGTCGCGGTGATGGTCTTGGTGGCGACGTCAGGTCCGGGCAGGATGGTGGTGTCGGCAAACTCGGCGAACGTCGCGATCACGTTCTTGACCGGCTCGGCGTCGAAGGAGACGCTGATCGGCGGCTGCCGGCGCTGCGGCTCCTGCCGGATCAGTGCCGGCTCCGGCACCGCGCGATCCGAGACCGCCGCCGCCTCGCTCGGGGCCAGATCGGTGGCCCACGGCTCGAAGATCCCCGCGGGATTCTCCAGGCTCACCCGCACGATCCCCGCCTCGTTGCCGACGTGGTACGCGAGGGGTTCGGCCAGGACGAGCACGATGCGCGCGATGTCCGGCTGGTATTGTGCGAGGCGCAGCCGCACCACGCCGCCGCGATTCAGTTCCTGATCGACGGCGGGGGCCTGGCTGACGCCGACCAGGTCTATGACCAGGCGACCATCAGCCATCATGAAATCCCGGGCCGTGACTTCACCGTCGTGGCGGATCACGAACTCGGTCCGGCCCGCGACCGGCACCACACTGAGTCCTGTGATCTGCGAGTCCGGCGCGCGCAGCCCGGCCCCGATGCCCGCAGCGTCGTTCGCGGGGGCGAGCAGAGCCAGCAAGAGCGCGATGATGGAAATCATCGGTTACGCTCCTTCTCTGGTAGTCGGCTTCAACTCGAGCACTTCCTGTCTGCGGATTCCGAAATCAACAACGGAAAAGAGCACGCGCCGCGGTCCGATATCCAGCACCGTGGCGTTACCCACCACATCGCCGCGGCGCACCCGGTACACCTTCTTGGCGGCATCCACGAGCGACGCGACACTGCGCGCCGGCGATTCGGCCGAGTAGAGGATCATGCGCAACTGCAGATCCTGGAACAGCGGCCCGGCGTCGTTCTGTCCTCCCAGCGGCAGGAAGGGATCGCGCCGCCCGGCGGCGCCGGGATAGCTGTAGACCTCGCGCTCGAACACCAGCTTCGGCTCGGTCGGCGGCGGGCTCGGAGCGCCGGCCGGCGGGGGCGCAGGCGGCTGCGTCTGGGCCAGCAGCGGCGCGCCCGTCAGCAGCAGGATCGCGGGCAGGAGGATTGCTGGTACGCGTCTCATTGGGCACTCCCGGCGGCAGGCGTCTTCACGCTGTCGCGCGGCAACTCGCCGGGCGCGGGCAGCACGTAGGTCTCGACGTCGAACCGCGCGCGCAGCAGCGGCGGCTGCGCCGGGTCGCGCGGGTTCCGGGACGTGGTGACCTTCAGGTCCATCCCGCCCGGCTTGACGATCCTGGGCAGCGAGGCGATGGCCGCCAGGTAGCTGCCAATGTCGTGATAGAGTCCCGAGACCGATATCTCGTAGGACTGCTTCGAGTAATACGCTCCGGCTTCCTCTGCAGCCGGAACGAATCCTCCCCACTGCACCTGGGTGGCCTGGGCCTGTTCGCCCATCGCCACCAGCAGGTTGGGGATGTCGTTGCGACTCGGGATCAGCCGCTCGATGACCGCGAGGTGCTGCTCGTAGAGCGCGAGCTGCCGGCCCAGGTTGGGGCCGTAGCGCGCCAGCGCCGCCTCGGCCGCCTGGTTCTGGCTGGCCAGGGTCTCGTAGCGGGTCTGCAGCCCGTCGATCTCGGTGCTGCGGGGCCGGTACAGGAACTGGTAGTAGGCCAGCGCCAGCAGGAACGGGACGATGCCCAGCAGCAGCAGCTTCTGTTTCTGCGGATCCTGGGGAAGCAGCGCCATGTCAGTCCTCCTCCCCCGGGGCAGCCGGCGTCTGGGCGCTGTCGCTCAACGGCAGCTGTCCACCCTCGAAGAGCGGCCGCATCTCGATCGCATCCGGCGGTGGTTCCTCGTAATCGACTTCGATGGTGAACGCGTACAGGCTCTTCTCGTTCTCGATCACCTCGGACTGCGAGATGATGGATACGCGCTGCAGGAACGGGGACGCCTCCAGATCCTGCATGAACCGGGCGAGGGCGAAGGTATTGCCGGTCCGGCCGATGATCCGGATGCGCGGGGGTGCGCCCGGCGTGGTGGACTCGACCTCCTGGATCGACAGCAGCCAGGTGTACTGCGGCAACGCGCGGGAGATTTCGTCGAACACGTGCGCCCAGGTGTAGCGCCCGGCGTCGATCTCCTGGAGCACCTGGAGCCGGGCCCCCACCTCCGTGATCTGCTTCTGGAGCGAGTCGTTGAGGATCCGGAGCCGGGCGAGCCGCACCGAGTCCCGCTCCGCGGCGCTCACATCCGCCCGGGCCTGCTTCAGGGCGCCGGTGGAGCTGAAATGAAGCCAGGCCAGGGCGCCCAGACCGATCAGCCAGGCGACCGCTACCCAGGTGCCCGGGCCGCGCAGTGCCGGCAACTGGGGACGAGGCAGCGCGCCCATGCGGAAGACCGGGAGCTTCTTCTTCTGCCGCTTGCCCGAACCCGGCAGCAGGTTGATCTCGATCACGGGTAACTCCTACGCCTTCCTGAGCGCGAGCCCGACCGGCAGCATCAGCAGGGGCGCCAGCGCATCGATCGGCACCGCCTGCATCACTTCCGGCCGCACGGCTATACGCTGCAGGGGATTGGCCAGCTCGGTGCGCACGCCCAGGCGCGCACCCAGGGATTCGATCATGCCCTTGACCACCGCCCCACCACCCGTCACGAACGCGCGCGCCACGCCGCTGCCGCCCGTCTGTGCGCTGATGAACGCGGCGGCCCGTTCGATCCCGATGGCGAGCTCATCCACCCGCTCGTCCACGATGGCCCGCAGCTGCGCGGCAGCACCGCGGCCCTTCAACACCCCGTCAGCCTGATCCATGGTCAGCCCCCGCTCGCGCTGCAGGACCTCGCGCAGCCGGCGGGTACCGAACGGGATGTCCCGGATCAGGATCGGGGCGCCGTCCGTGATCAGGTTCACGTTGGTGGTCTCGTTGCCGATGTTCACCAGCACCAGCATCCCGCCACCGACGTTCGGATAGTTGTGCTCGAAGGCATTGTGCAGAGCGAACGCTTCCACGTCGATCGCGATCGGCGTGAGCCCGGCGTCGGAGAGCAGGTTGATGCGGTTTTCGATGAGTTCGCGCTTGGCTGCGACCAGCAGCACCGCCATCTGCGCCGAGGTGCCCTTGGGATCCAGGATCTGGAAATCGAGCTGCACGTTCTCCATGTCGAACGGCACGTGCTGCTCGGCTTCCCAGCGGATGACCTCGCGCGCGTCGTGCGCGCTCATCCGATCCATCGGGATCTTCTTGACGATCACGTCGTGACCGCCGACCGCGGCCACGACTTCGGGACGCCGCAGGCCCGCACTGGCAACCAGCTCGCGTACCGCGTCCGCGATCAGGGCGGGATCCATCACCTCGCCATCGACGATCGCGTCCGGCGCCAGCGGGCTCGTGGCGATTTGAACTATCTCGGGGTCAGGCTTGGAGTGGTCGATCACCACCAGCTTGATGAAGCCGCTGCCAATGTCGAGCCCTGCCGACACTCTGGACCGGCCGAAAAGTCCCATAATCGGACTCAGGCTGAATGTACAGGGGAGGCCTTGACTGGCTGGCATTGCATGCTACCATGCGCGCCATCTACCGGTCAAGAGCCACGTTGCGCGCACGCCCCTTGCGCGGCGCACCCCGCCGATTGCTTACCAGGCACTCCAGTTGTCGATCCAGGCGTTGGGTATCAACGCCAGGTTCGCCGCCCCGTTCAGGGCGTTCGCAATCTCGCACGAATTGTAGCGGTAGACCTTCGTGCCGTTGGCGACGGCTTCTTCGACGATCTCCGACTCCGGGACGATGAGCCCGATCTTGACGTTGAGCCCGCTGATCACGGCCCCCGAGACCCAGCCCGTGCCGTTGTCGATCAGTTCATCGCC
Source organism: Gemmatimonadota bacterium (assembly GCA_012027055.1). Lineage (GTDB taxonomy): Bacteria > Gemmatimonadota > Gemmatimonadetes > Longimicrobiales > RSA9 > VEPF01. The sequence goes on from VEPF01000439.1 coordinate 17,644, forward strand.
CACCAGGATCAGGCCGCGCCACGTTTCCTGCCCGCCGGTGAACGTGAGACGTCCGGTCACGATAAGCAACCCGCGCCCCGCGTCGTTGCTGCCCATGGTGAAGTCGCCTTTGACCAGCACGGTCGGGTAGTAATTCGGATCCGCGAAGCTGGGCAGGCAGGTCTTCGAGGACTGACCGTCGGTGCACATGACGTCCGGCGTGACGGAGGACGGCGTGCCGACGATGGAGAACCAGTCGATGTTGACCGAGTTCGCAAACGCCTCCTGAGTGCCTTCCTCGTACACCGGGGGGGCACCCTCGAAGGGGTACTTCCCTCCGGAACTCTTGAGCTCGAACATGTCGCCCGGGACCGCGGCGCCCGCCACCGTGTCCGCGGGGTTGCACTCGTCGACTCCGCTGATCAGGCCGGAGCCGCCGTTCTTCCGCAGGCCGCTGAGGCTGGTCCAGGCGGCGTTGGCATCGATGGATCCGGCCCAGCGCACCGCCAGCTGCGCGACCGAGCGGCGCGCGGCCGGCCGACCGGGCCGGGCGCCGTTCACGGTCGCGGTGGCGCGCACCAGCCAGACGCTCGTGTCGCGCGAGCCGGTGCCGGCGCGGACCCGGGTAACGCGCACATCGGCGATGCCGTCCGGGAAGGTATAGCGCACGCTGTCCGGGAGGGTATCGCCGGTCGCGACGCGAGCTTCGAGGCCCCGTTCTGCCAGGCTGAAGGCGAGGGTCGTGGTCCGGCCGCTGTCCACAGTCCGGGACTCACCCGTCATCCGGCTGAAGGCGCCAATGATGCCGGCTGTGATGAAGCCAATGAGCAGAATCGCCATCGGCAAGGCCAGCCCCCGCCGGCGAGCATTGAGGCGCGGGCGCATATCACGACCTCCGGTTCTTGAAGAAAACCGCGGTGCGCAAGCGCACCAGCGGGAAGGTGCCGTTGGGCTGCGGCCGTTCGCTCAGCGCATCGAGCACGAGCTCGATGCCGGTCAGGCGCTTGAGATCGGCCGGGGTTGAGGTAACGGGGGTATTGCTCCCGTCCACGTAGAACTCGAAGTGGGCGGAATCGGCAAACGGGGCGAGGATCTCCTCGTCCAGGTTGAGCGCCGGCACTTCGCGGTACAGCGCACGCCGTCCGGGCAGGGCGAGCGACGGGGCGAAATGGTAGCGCACGATCTGCCAGAGCAGCACGGGCGCGCCCCGGGCGGCCGCGATGGCCGGCGAGACCTGCACGGTCCGCCCGCCGGCGACGGTGTCCACCTGGTTGGTGATGCAAAGGGCCGCGGAGGCGCTCGCCGGCTCCGCGTTCTTCGTGACGTACTGGTATCTACCGGTCCCGAAGTCGCGCACGGCGTACCCACCGTAGGCGGCGTAGGCCAGCATCGCGGAATCGACGGGCAGCAGATTGACCACCACGCCGGTGGCCTGACCGCACACGACGCCCATGGCGAAGGGCACGCGGAGCTGCAGGGCCTCGGCGGAGGCGGCGATCACGCCACTGTCGCGGTCCAACATGCGCAGCTCGGACGTGATCAGGTTGCGCGCCCCGCGGGTCACGTCGCGCGCCGACTGCAGCTTGGTCTGGGTGTCGAACGAGCGTTCCTGGGAGACGAACAGCGCCGTGATGGCGGCGCCGATGATCGCGGTCAGCGTCAGGGCGACGAGCATCTCGACCAGGGTGAATCCCTGGCGCGCGCCGGCGCAGCGTTTGGCCATCATTGGGTGTTGAACGGGTTGTAGAACGGGGCCGCCCGCTGGAACACGATCGTGTCGGCGTAGGTCCCGGCTCGTTGCGGGGTCACGATGATCCGCACGGTGCGGTTGCGGGTGCCATTGGTGACCGTCACGCAACTGGTGTGGGCAAGATTCGCGATGGTCACGCTGCGGCAGCCCGCCGCCGCCGGCAGCGAGTCGTAGGGGAGCGCCGCGAGCCGGTTGACTTCGCGGAGGGTCAAGGCTTGCCGCACGTCGCCCTGCGAGAGCCGGAACAGCTGGGTGGCCGTGCCCATGGAGAAGCTCGCCAGCATGGCCAGGACGATCGCCAGGATCACCATGGCGACGACGACCTCGATCAGCGTGAATCCGTCGCGTCCCGCGATCAGCCTGGCCCGGTTCATGGTTGCGTGATCCTGACCTGCCCGGCCCGGTTCGCCGTGATCCGGCGCTGGTTTCCAGGGGTAGTCTGCATGTCGACTACGATGCCGCCGGCTGCCAGTCCGCCGGGGAAAATGACCAGACTGGCCGGCTGGGCGGTCAGCTGCCGCAGGACCAGGTCGGAGGTGCCATCGTACCACGTAGTCAGATAGGTGGTGTCCCCGCGGCGGTTCTGGATCCGGAACACGCGTGCCCCTTCGTCGATGGCGATCCGCACCGGCCGGCGCTGCTGGGCGGACATGGCGAAGGCCGTCCGCAGGTCCGTGGCCATGACGGCGGAAGCACGCTGCACCCGTGTCGCGGCAATGGAACGGCCGATGGCGGGCATGGCGATGAGCGCTGCCATGCCCATGAGGGTGATCGCCACGATCAGCTCGATCATGGTGAACCCACGACGGCGGGCGGAGAGCAGCTGGTGCATGGCAATCGACCCCGGTTGTTGGCGCCCTTTCGGTGCGGCACCGGTACGATATCCGTGCCGCGGCGCAAACCGTTGACGAACATACATCTGTGGCAAATCCGGGGCCAGACTGTCGGGCAGATTTTCCGCATACGGGATACAAATTGCGGACGGGACGGCGGTGGTCTCAGAAAATGGGGATCCAGCTGCGGCCGCGCGACGCGAACGGACCGGTCACCTCCGGGACGGCGGCGAGCGCCGACGCGACGGCGCACCGGTCCCCGTAAATGGTTGCATCTCGGATGGTTGCGGAGCCCGTCACGAGCACGGCCCCGATCACCGAAGCACCTTCCTCGAGGGTGACGCTGCCGTCAACCAGCAGCAGGCCGGAGAACAGCGCCCCTGCCGAGAGCACCAGATCTCCGGCGACGTGGAGTACGCCCTGCCCGCGGCCGCCGGCGATCAGGAGACTGCCGGTGCGGCTGAGTACCGGATACCACGACGCGCAGGGATCGCCGGCAGCAGTCGGGGTTGGCTCGCCCCAGTTCGCAGAATGCGAGATGACACAGCGATCTGCGACGCGCACGGGGGCAGGCTCCACGCGAGCCTCCCGAATGGCCGTCGCGGAAGCGATCAGCCGGGCGGCCGGAAAGGGCAGCAGGGCGTCGAGCCCGCCGGCGCGCACCTCGGGATTGACATCGACGTCACCCTGCAACCGGGCACCCGGGGCCACTGTGAGGTGTTCCAGCGCCGACACCTGCACGGCAGCGGAGCTGCCGGCGCCCCCACAGCCGGCTGAGACCGGCGTGACCATGGATCCTCCGTCCAGCGCAACGCCGCCGGCGGCGCGCAGAGCCGCGGCCGCCACGGCCGAGACTGGATCGCTCACGCGCACCAGGTAGCCCCTGCGGGCGTACTCCCGGAGGGGCGAGCGGGCCTCCGCGCGGACCAGGAAAAGCTCTTCGCCCAGGCGTTCGGCCACGGCTGCTTGGGCAATGCCGTAGTTGTCCTCGCGGCCCGATGCAGCGGGGATCGCGAACGAGGCGCCCACCGGGGTAGCGAGGGCCGCGCCGGCGGGCCAGGCGCCGACGGCGAGCTCGATGGCCGACTGGACACTCAGGTCGAGCTGGAGGGCGCGTGCCCCGGCGCGCGCAGCCCGGACCTGGTGCAGGGCCGCGAAATGCAGCGCGGCGGCGGTGAACTCGAGCGCCAGTATGCAGAGCAACGCGAGCAGCAGCACGAATCCGTCCCGGGTCTGCATCCGGTCACCGCACGCGGTTGGGGAAGACGAACACCGCGATTGCCGGCGGTACGAGCGCCTGGCCGAAAGCGGGCAAGGCGGTCAGGCGAACCGCCAGGTTGGCGTGCGCCGAGTCGCCGGCGAGCGCGAAGCCGCTGCCCGCGTCCTGGAATACTTCTTCGGTGAGAGGCTGCCGACCTTCGGCGCCGATGCGGAAGCGGAACGCATTCTCACGCAGATAGTACGTCCCGCTCTCGAAAACCAGCGCCGCGCCGGCGGTGATTGCCGCGGTGGTGGTGGTCAGCCGGTACACGGTCGTGCCCGGCACGGGCGCGCACGTCCCGGGGTCCTGGCTGGCCGTCAGAATGGCACCGACCTGCTCGCCGCGGGCGGAGATGATCAGGATCGAGTCCTTGCGGACATCGGGCTCGCGCATCCCGGTGGCGCGGATCCAGATCTGGCCGGGCGCGGTGCCGCACACCGCGCCGCTGGCGCGCGGCAGGCGAGCCGCGATCGACTCCCGGCCGAAGCCATGCACGTCCGAGTCGGGAGCGGCGAGCCGCAGATCGGTGCGCAGCACGTGCAGCGCGAGTCGGGTCGCGCTGACCACCGCCCCCCGCGCCGTCACCAGGCGCGCCATGCGCAACTGGTAGAACAATGCCGAGCCGAGGGCGGTGGCGACGAGCGCGCTGACCGCCAGGGTCACCAGCAGTTCGACCAGCCCGTAACCTCGGCGAATGCTCACGGCCGGTCCGTGTCCGCGGGCGGGAGCCGCTGGAGCCGCACCAGGCTGCGGCCTCGCCAGCACAGAACCCGGCGAGTGCCGCCATCCTCATAGCCAACCCACACGATGACCTCCCCGCCGGCTGCAGCGGACCAGGTCACGGTCATAGGGCCGTCCGCGCGAGTCCCCGCGCGGGGATCGGGAGTCAGCACCAGGGAATCCATGAGGCTCTGGGCAACCCGTGCGGCCGCCTCTTCGCGCTGCGCAGTGCGGAGCAGGCTGCTGGCGAGTGTCCCCGAGGCGGCCACGCACAGCACGGCGACGGAGAGCAGCGTGGTCGCTACGATCACCTCGACCAGGGTGAACCCGCCCCGGCTCACCATGGCCGGGCCCGGCCATAGGCCGAGAAGGTCACCCCTCCCTGCACCGCGCCCCGGCGGAGCCGGATGGTGCGGTTGGCGAGTCGGCCGAGCCCAAGGGCGTCGAACCGGATGAGCGCGACCTGCAGGCGGGCATCATCGAAGGCCACCCGGATGCGCAGCTCCGGCCCCAGCCGGGCGAGCGTATCGGTAACCAGGGAGTCGCGGGTGGCGAGCGAGATCGTCCCGTCCGAGGCGCTTATCGAGAGGGTCGCGCCGCCGTGGGTAGCGGCCAACGTCCGGGCCGCAGCGGCCGCATTCAGGATCGCATCCCGGCCGGCCCGGACGGCCAGGACGTCCCCGGTGTGGGCGAAGGGGACCGCGGCCATGCCGAGGATCAGCCCGAGCAGGGTCAGGCCGCAGAGCAGCTCGAGGAGCGTGGTCCCGGGACGCTGTGGTTTCGACATGGACGCCATGGTGGACCCCGGAACGGGGCGTCACCATGGCGGGACCGGCCGTCAGTCCAGTCCGTACTCGCGCACTTTGTACAGCAGGGCTCGGGAGGAGAGCTCGAGCAGCTCGGCCGCCCGGGTCTTGTTGCCGCCCGTGCGCTCCAGCGCCTGCCGGATGAGCCGCTTCTCGAGCGCCGCGCCATGCTTCTTGACGGACAGCTCGTCATCGGGCAGGATCGCATCCTCGAGCGCCGGGATGGGTTCGCGGATATGGGGCGGCAGATCGGCCGGCGTGAGGCGGGGCCCATCGGTGAGCACCATGCCCCGCTCGATGGTGTTCTCGAGCTCTCTGACGTTGCCCGGCCAGGAATGCGCGAGCAGGAGCCGCATGGCCTCGGGGTCCACGCCCCTGATATCGAGCCGCAGCTTGCGGTTGTATTGCTCGAGGAAATGCTGGACGAGGAGCGGGATCTCCTCGCGGCGCTGCCGCAGCGGCACCAGGTGGATGGTCACGACGGCAATTCGGTAGAACAGGTCGCGCCGGAAGTCGTTGGTGCGGATCTCTTCATCGAGGTCCTTGTTGGTAGCCGTGACTAGGCGGGTATCCACGGCGCGCGTGCGGTTGTCGCCCAGGCGGCGCACCTCGTTGTCCTGCAGCACGCGCAGCAGTTTGACCTGCAACGTGGCGGGCATGTCGCCGATCTCATCCAGGAAGAGGGTCCCGCCCGACGCGGCTTCGAAGAGACCGGGCCGGTCGCGGTCGGCGCCGGTGAACGCTCCCCGCACGTACCCGAACAGCTCCGATTCCAGCAGGTTCTCCGGGATCGCGCCGCAGTTGACGGGCACGAAGGCGGCGTCGGCCCGATCGCTCTCGCCGTGGATCAGGCGGGCGACGAGCTCCTTTCCGGTGCCACTTTCGCCGGTGATCAGCACGGGCGATGGGTGGCGTGCCACTTTCGCGGCGACCTCGAGCGCCTGGGTCATGGCCGGGGAGCGGGCAATGATTGCGCGGTAGCGGCGCTGGATGCTCACTTCCTCCCGCAGCCGCGACACCTCCTGGCGCAGCGATTCACGCTCTTCCGCCTTTTTCAGCACCAGGATCAGCTGGTCGGGGCTGAAGGGCTTG
>VEPF01000229.1 GCA_012027055.1 Gemmatimonadota bacterium
CGGTGCGTCAGGTGCGTCAGGTAGGTGCGCGGGGCGCCGATGCGGTTGGCCGCCGCCACTGCTTCCTCGACGTTGAAGTGGGTCGGGTGGGGGCGGCCGAACCAGAGCGCGTTCAGCACCAGCACCTGGACGCCGCGCAGGGCCGCCTCCACCTGCGGCGGCAGCTGCTTGGCGTCCGTGATGTAGCCCAGGTCACCGCAGCGAAAGCCCCACGTCGTGGTGTCGCCGTGCGGCACCGGCAGCGGCAGGAACTCGAGGCCGGCCACGTTGACCGGTCCCGCCGGGCCGAACTCGTGCAGCCTGACTTCCGGCTTGGTGGTGCCCTCCGGGGGGCGGTACGCGGCGTCGAAGATGTAGGCGAACTTGCGGCGCAGGGACCCGGCCGCCTCCGGCGCCGCGTAGGCCGGCAGGTGCTGCCGGAGCCGGGCGGAGAAGACGCGCAGGTCATCGATCCCGTGGGTGTGATCGGCGTGATCGTGCGTGAACCACACCGCGTCGACGCGCGTGAGCCCGGTCTGCAGCAGCTGCGTGCGCAGGTCGGGCGGCGTATCGATCAGCACGCTGACCGCGCCTTCGCGCACCACGGCCGCATGACGCAGGCGGCGGTCGCGGGGGTCAGTGGACGTGCACACGTCGCAACTGCAGCCGACCACCGGGATGCCGAAGGAGGTACCGGTTCCCAGGAAGGTCAGCCTCACAGCTCCTCCACGCGGAGCAGGTTGGTGGTGCCCGGCACGTTGAACGGGATCCCGGCGGTGACCACGATACGCTGTCCCGGCCGGGCAAGGTGCCGGTCCAGCAGGTAGGCGCGCGCGCACGCCAGCATGTTGCCGTAGTTGCGCTCCTCGTGGCAGCGCACGGACTCCACGCCCCACACCAGCGCGAGCTGGCGCGCGGTGCGCTCCTGGTCGCACACCGCCACGATGGGCACGGGCGGCCGGTAGCTGGAGACCAGGCGGGCGGAGCTGCCGGTCCGCGTGAAGGTCACCACCGCCGGCGCATCCAGCTGCGTCACCGCCTGCACCACCGCGGAGGCAATGGCGTGCTGCGTGGGAGTGGAGCCGCTGCGCAGCCGGTGCTCCGCCGGCAGGTCGTAGTGCGGACCATCGCGCGAGGCGGGCGAGCGCTCCACTTCGGCCGCGATGCGCACCATGGCCTCGAGCGCGAGCAGCGGGTACTGCCCCATCGCGGTCTCGCCCGAGAGCATCACGGCGTCCGTGCCATCCAGCAGCGCGTTGGCGACGTCACTCGCCTCCGCGCGCGTCGGCCGCGGGTTGCTCATCATGGACTCGAGCATCTGCGTCGCGGTGATCACCGGCCGGCCATGCAGGTTGGCCGCCTCGATGATCCGCTTCTGCGCGAGCGGGACCTGCTCGAAGGGCAACTCCACGCCCAGGTCCCCGCGGGCCACCATGACCGCATCGGTGGCGGTCAGGATCGCATCGAGCTGGTCGAGCGCCGTGTCCTTCTCGATCTTCGCCACGATCAGCAGATGGCGCGGGATGCGCTTGCGCAAATCCAGGACGTCCGCCGCGCTCTGCACGAACGAGAGCCCGATGTAGTCGACGTCCTCGGCGATGGCGAACTCCAGGTCCTCGAGGTCCTTGTCCGAGAGTGCGGGCGCGCTCACCCGGACGCCGGGCAGGTTGAGCCCCTTGTGCTCGCGGAGCAGGCCACCCCGGACCACGCTGCAAGCGACGCGCACGCCCTCCACGCGCTGCACGCGCAACTCCATGTTCCCGTCGTCGACCAGGATGCGGTCGCCGGGATGCACGTCGCGCGCGAGCCCGTCGTAGGTGCAGGGCAGCTCGCTTTCATGGTGCTGGCCTTCGGGCGCGATCGTCACCCGGTGCTTGTCCGTGAGCCGCACCGGCTCCGGGAGCGCGCCCACCCGGATCTTGGGACCGGCCAGGTCGGCGAGCACGGCCAGCGGCCGACCGCAGGCCAGGGAAGCCGCGCGCACCCAGCCGATCACCTGCCGATGCGCGTCGTGAGTGCCGTGCGCGAAGTTGAGCCGCACCACATCCGCGCCGATCTCCGCCAGCGCATGTACCCCGTCCTCCGTCGCGGTGGCGGGGCCCACGGTACAAACGATTCTGGTGCGCACGCTCTCTCCTCGGATCGACGGTTCAGCAATGCACCAGCTCGCCGCCCACGAGCGTGGCGCGGGCGCGGAGCTGGAGCAGCTCCGCGGCCGGGCATGCGAGTGGATCACGGTCCCAGGCGACGATGTCGGCGAACGCTCCGGGCGCGAGCGCCCCCGCCACGTTGGCGAGACCCGCGGCGTACGCGGGCCCGGTCGTGAAGCCGCGGAGCGCGGTACGGGCGTCCACCCGCTCGGCCGGATACCAGCCGCCAGGCGGCTCCCCCTCGAGATCCTGGCGTTGCACCGCGGCGAACAGGCCGCGGCGCGGGTCGATGGGCTCCACCGGCGCGTCCGAGCCGAAGGCCAGCACGGTGCCGGCGCGGGCCAGGGAGCCGAAGGCGTACGTCAGGCGCGCGCGCTCCGCGCCCCAGTGCCGGTCGGCCGCACGCCAGTCGGTGATCAGGTGGCACGGCTGCATCGAGCAGACGCTCCCGGCCCGGGCCGCGTCGGCGACGCGCTCCGGCGGGAGACACTGCACGTGCTCGATCCGGTGCGGCAGGGCGGGTACCCGGTACGCCGGATCGGCGAGCACGGTGAGAGCCAGGGACACGGCCGCGTCGCCGATCGCGTGCACGGCGGTGGCGATCCCGGCCCGCGCGGCCCGCTCGACGATGGCGCGGAACTCCGGCTCCGGCAGCAGCGGCACGCCGCAGAAGTCCGAGTCCTGGTACGGCGCCCGGAGCCATGCGGTCCGGGAACCGAGCGCTCCATCGAGGAACAGCTTCACCCCGCCCGTGCGGATCCAGTCGCCACCGCCGCCACTGTGGGCGCCCACTTCTATGGCAGCTTCGAGACGCTCGCGGCGGATGTGCTGCAGGATGCGCAGCCGCAGGCCGCCCTCCCGGAAGAGCCGGGAGAGGACCCCGAACGAGCCCGGCTCGGGCAACGCGATGCCGGGGAGACTGTGCACTCCGGTGATGCCGTGCGCGTGCAGGACGGGCTGCGCCGCGCGCACGGCGCTGACGACGTCGGCTTCGGACAACTTCGGGATCACTCCGATCACCAGCTCGCCCGCCCGCTCCACGAGCAGGCCGGTCGGGCGCCCGCCCGCGTCCCGCACTATCCGGCCGCCCTCCGGGTCCGGTGTCGAGGGCGTGATGCCGGCCACCTCCAGGGCGGCGCTACTCACCCAGAGCGTATGCATGTCGTGGCTCTGGAGCGCCACCGGCCGATCCCCGAGGATGGCATCCAGCAACTCCCGGCCCGGCTCCTGGCCACCCCAGCGATGCGGGTTCCAGCCCCGGCCCAGCACCCAGCCCGCGCTGGCCCCCGCGCGCTCCAGCAGGCCGAGCGCCGCGTCCAGCGATGCGGCCTCGCCGAGGTCCACCTGGCTCCGGCCCGCGGCCCACTCCGTGAGGTGGACGTGCGCGTCGGTCAGTCCCGGTGTGAGCGTGGCCCCGGGTAGCTCGAGCACCTCGGCGGCGGGCTCCCGCCGGCGCCGCTCGGCAGCCCGGCCCACCGCGGCGATGCGGCCGCCCGCGACGAGCACGGCATCGGCCGGCGGCCCGGTGGCCGCGGTGCCGGCGAGGGTATGGACGGTCGCGCCGGCGACGAGGAGCGGCTTCGACTCAGCCACGCACCAGTCTCGCTCGGTTGACGGCTTCTGCTGTCCTCACGATTGTGGTGCAATGTCGGGAACGGGCGGGGCCGGCGCAAACCGCGGCGGCGTGGCCGGACCCACGGCGGGGCCAGGGTGGCGCAGCATGCATTACGTGAAGGACGCGGCTGGGCTGAGGCGCATGGCCGCGGAGTTGAAGGACGCGCCGCTCATCGCCGTGGATACCGAGGCCGCGGGCTACCACCGCTACCACGATCGCATCTGCCTGGTGCAGCTCTCCGATCGCAGCCGCAACTACCTGATCGACACGCTCGCCGTGACCGGCCTGGACGGCGTCGGGCCGTTGCTCCAGGACCCGGCCGTCGAAACCGTCTTCCACGACGCCGATTACGATCTCCGGCTGCTGGCGCGCGACTTCGGGGGGCGGGTGCGCAACCTGGTCGACACCATGCTGGCCGCCCAGCTGCTGGGCGTGCCCGCGTTCGGGCTGGGCGCCCTGGTCGAGAAGTACCTGGGCGTGACCATGGACAAGAAGCACCAGCGGGCCGACTGGGCGCAGCGGCCGCTCCCGCCCGACCTGCTCGAGTACGCGGTCGATGACACCCGCTACCTGCCGAACCTGCGCGACCGCCTCCATGCCGAGCTGGCCCGTCGCGGACGCTGGCACTGGGCCGAGGAGGAGTTCCGGCTCCGCGAGGCGGCCACGCGCGAGTCGCCGGCCGCTGATGGCGATGCTTACCTGAAGCTGAAAAACACCCGCGACCTGACCCCGCGTCAGCTGGCCGCGCTGCGCGCGCTGCATGCGTGGCGCGAGGGGCTGGCGCGCAAGCGGGACATCGCCCCCTTCCGGGTGGCCGGGAACGACGTCCTCGTGGCCATCGCACGTGCGCTGCCGCAGGATCGTACCGCCCTGGCCGATACTCCCGACGTGCCGGCTTCGATCGCCGACCGCTACCCGGCCGAATTCCTGGGTGCTGTCGCGGAAGCACTGTCGCTGCCCGCGGACCAGCTGCCCACGCGCAAGCGTGGTCCCGCCCGGCCCCTGCCCGACCCCGAGTTCGATCGGCTCG
>VEPF01000478.1 GCA_012027055.1 Gemmatimonadota bacterium
CTGAGACCGGTTGCGGGCCGACATCGTCCAGCGCGGCCGCGGCGCGCTGCCCGACGAGCTGGTGGAACAGGTGCAGGATCCGGTGCTGCTGCCACACCACCGGATCGTAGCTCGGCTCCCAGAGCCCCACCGGCTCGGCATCGATCTCCCGGATGCGCCAGTCGGATCTCGCCGCGTCCGTGCTGCATGCCACCATGATGCCGGCACCGCGCTCTTCGTCGCGGAATACGACGTATGCCGCCCCTCCGTCACCAGCGAGCACCAGCGGCCGGGACAACGGGATGCGCCGCGTGCCTTCCCCCTCCAGGCGGAATGGTTGCCGGCGCTCGCCGATCCGGCTGCTCCGCCACTCGCCATCCGCCCGCCAGAGCAACTGGTACTGCGGCACGTCGGAACCGCTCGGCCGCCAGTAGGTGGCGATCATCGGCCGGCCGGTCGCATCCACCGCCATCGACGTCTGGTTGATCAGGCCGCTGCCCTGCGGGATGGCGCGCGCCACCTCGGCGGTCGCGGCCGTGATCGGCAACGGGTAGGGCCTGCCCGCCGAGCTCCGCCAGCTCCTGCCCTCATCCGGTGAGACGGCGTACAGCACATCGTGGTTGGTGGCCACGTCCGGCGTTTCGCGCCATACCCAGGAGAGCTGCCAGTTGCCGCGGGCATCGATCACCAGCGGATTGGGGTAGGCATTCCGCACCCCCTCGCCGTCGATCAGCGGGTGCGCCACGCTGCCCCAGCGCCCGCTCGTCACGTGCCAGCGGTTGAGGAGCACGTCACCCCGGCCGGAACCGCCCGCGCGATACAGGAACAGCAGTCCGCCATCGGGCAGGGGAGTGAACTGCGGGTACGTGACCTGGTCCTCGCGGTCGCCGGTCATGGCCAGGCGTTCGCTCAGCTCGAGCGAGCCGGGTGCTGTGGAGCGTGCGTAGTTCAGCGGCTGCCCGTGGTGGTCCCAGGCGACGTGCAGCACCCCGCGGCCATCCACCGCAATGGAGATCGCGTTGTGCGCGACCTGCACATTCCCCGAGTAGCGGGTCGGCCGGATCTCCCCGCGATCGGACCCGCGCTGCCGTTTCGCCAGCATCATGCGGCCCGCGCCATCGTACCAGGCCGCGTACTGCGTGCCGGCGTGCGTGAACAGGCTGTAGCCCCGGAAGATCACGGCGTTGATGGATGAGCGCGCCCAGCCTGGCCCGATCGGCACGCGGTGCACCGACGCGGGCGCATCCGCGAGCCGCGGGACGGTGCAGCCACCGGCCGCGGCGAGCACGAGCAGCAGCCGCAGGGCGGAACGTCGCATTACCGATCCGGCTGCGGGCAGGAACAGGCTTGGCGGCGCATGCCGGAAGGTGCGCTCGCGCCGCGCCGGGCTTCAACGCCGAAGCTGAGCGCGGCCGCGCACCGCCGCGCCGACGGACCCCGGGCGACTTCCTTGCGGCGGGCGTCGGCCCGCGCCCATAATCGAGCCGCAGCCCCACTGCCGAAGGCGAGGGTCCGTCCGATGATCGACTTCCGTCACATCCGCGACCGCAAGATCGGGCAGTGGGCCATGGCCTACCTGGCGGGAGCCTGGCTCCTGCGCCAGCTGCTCGATCTGATCTCCGACAGCTTCTCGCTTTCCCAGAGTGTCGGGCGCATCGCCATCATCCTGCTCAGCGTCGGGTTCCTGGCCGTGCTCGTGGTGGCCTGGTACCACGGAGAGAAGGGCGCGCAGCGGGTCACCGGCATAGAGCTGCTGATGCTGGCCGGGATTCTGGTGATCGCCGGCGTGGCCGGGGGGTTCTTCGGCCGCTCCGGCGGCGGCGGCGAGGCCGGCCGCGACCCGACGGCGCGAGCACCCGTGGTCGAGCAGGGCTCCATCGCCGTGCTCCCGTTCGTGAACATGAGCGGGGACGCGGGGCAGGACTACTTCAGCGACGGGCTCACTGAGGAAATTCTGAACGTGCTGGCGCAGCTGCCGCAGCTGCGGGTGGCCTCGCGCACCTCCGCCTTCGCGTTCAAGGGCAAGGACGTGGGCATAGATTCCATCGGGCGGGCGCTGCGGGTGGCGCATGTGCTCGAGGGCAGCGTGCGCAAGTCGGCGGAGCGCATCCGGGTCACGGCCCAGCTGATCGACGCCGACAACGGGTTCCACCTGTGGAGCGGCAATTACGACAGCGACCTGCGCGACATCTTCGCGGTCCAGGACTCGATCTCCCGCTCCATCGTCGAGGTGCTCAAGCTCAAGCTGGCCGAGCACGATCCCGATGCACCGCTGGCACCGGAGCAGACCCGCGATCCCGAGGCCCACCGCCTCCTGCTGCAGGGGCTGGCGGTCAGCAGGCCGGGGACGCGCGGTGCGCTGGCTGACGGCGCGGCCCTGCTGCGCCAGGCCATCGGCCGGGACTCGAGTTTCGCCCGGGCACACGCGGAGCTGGCTGCGATCCTCGTGATCCAGAGCTACCTCCGGCAGATCCCGCGCGGGCCTGGGTACGAGGAGGCCCGGACCGAAGCCCGCCGGGCACTGGCGCTCGATCCGTCCAGCCCGGAGGCAAACAGCGCCCTCGCCAAGATTGCGGACTGGCGGGATTGGGACTGGCCCACCGCGGAGCAGTACTACGCGCGCGCGCTGGAGGCCAACCCCAACCGCGCCCGCACGCTGAGCGATCGGGCCTGGCTGCTCATGCGCCTGGGACGGAAGGAGGAGGCCATCCGGCTGTCCGCGCGCGCCGTGGAGCTCGACCCGCTCTCGACCGCGATGATCAGCAACCTGGGCTCCATGTACGTCTACGCCGGGCAGCTGGAGCAGGCACTCCGGACGTATCGGGATGGCATGGCCCTCGAGACCACCGACCGCTCCATCTTCCTGCCCAACCTGACGCTCGTGCTGGCCGACCTCGGGCGCCACAACGAAGCGGTGCAAACCGGAACGCGCGCGGTACAGACCGATCCCGAGGACTGGTTCGCCAAAGCCTGCCTCGGCTATGCCCATGCCCGCGCCGGCGCCCGCGCGCAGGCTGAGGTCATCCTCCGCCAACTCGAGCAGCGCGACGACACCTCTCCCTATGTCCTGGCCGTACTGAACTCCGTCCTCGGACGCAAGGACCGCGCGTTCGCCCTCCTGGAGCAGGCCGTCGCCGCCCGGGACGACTTCGCCGCCGACGTGGCCGTCGAACCCACCCTGAGCGACCTGCGCGGCGACCCACGCCTCGACCAGCTGCTCCAGAAGGCCGGCCTGCCGCACTGACGCCACGGGCAGAAACGACCCGCCGGCACGCAGGCTTCGGCGGATATGCTCCGACGCTGCTTCAGGCTATCCCCTACGCCGCCCGGAACGCACAACTACTAGTATGGACCATCCCCGGAAGTCGGACGGCGCGCCGATGCCGGCGCCACGCCGTCCCCGGTGACGTGCCGTCCTCCGCTCCCTGCCTCTGCTGAGGCGACTCGTCTCCGGCCTACCCGCGCCGGCCAGGACGGTGGCCCATGAACAACGCCCGCCCGTGTGTGCTTGCCGCCTGCGCGGCGGCTTTCCTGCAATTCGGCTGCGAACTCGCACCGACGGCACCTGTGTCATTCGACAGTAGTGCGGACGTCAGCATTGCCGCGGTTACGCCACAACAGGCGCTTGGCAGATTGCTCTTCTTCGACAAGAACCTGTCGCTCAACAACAACCAGTCCTGCGCCACATGTCATGACCCGAAGTGGGGTTTCACCGGCCCGGACCCCATGATCAACGCACATGGTGCGGTATACGAAGGCTCCATTGCGGGCGCCTTCGGGGACCGGAAGCCGCCATCGTCGGCATATGCAGGAGAAAGCCCGATACTGTACTTCGATGGCACCGGTTGGGTCGGCGGCAGCTTCTGGGACGGCCGCGCCACCGGCTGGACGCTGGGCGACCCGTTGGCGGAACAGGCAAAAGGACCGTTCCTGAACCCCATGGAACAGGCGTTGCCGGATATGGCGACGCTGGTCGCGCTCGTGGCGGCATCAACCTACGCCGACACTTTCGACGCAGTTTGCCCCGATTCGGACACCCCAGAGCGGTACAACTGCATCGGGCGCGCCATCGCCGCCTACGAGAGGTCGGCCGAATCGAGTGCCTTCTCTTCGAAGTTCGACGCCTCGCTGAAAGGCAAAGCGAGGCTGACCGGGCAGGAACAGCTGGGGTACAACCTGTTCCTGAACAAGGCGAAGTGCGCGCTCTGCCATCCGGCCCCGCTATTCACGGACTACACGTACGACAACCTGGGCATGCCGTCCAATCCGGAGAACCCGGCATACGTGGCCGATCCGAGTTTCCGGGATCCGGGCCTTGGAGGATTCCTCAGGGCAGCGGGATACTCCGAAGACGTTTGGGGGATCGAGTTGGGCAAGTTCAAGGTGCCCACGCTGCGAAACGTGGACCGCCGGCTCTCCAAGAGCAGCATCAAAGCATACGGCCACAATGGCTATTTCAAGTCGCTCAAGGAGATCGTCCACTTCTACAATACCCGTGATGTAGGCTCGTGGCCGATTCCCGAGACCCTGGCCAACATGAACGATACGGAGCTCGGCAACCTCGGCCTCACCGTTGCCGAGGAGAGCGCCATCGTCGCGTTCCTGAAGACTCTGTCCGATGGCTATGTGAAGTGAGCCGCACGTCCGGAGCCGTCCCCGGGGGCGGCTCCGGAGGCCTTTCGCGCACTTCCACCTCTGGCCCGATCCGGCGCTCCGCTGCACGTTAACCCCGGCATCCCCTGGCGCACCACGCAACGAGAGGCACTCGCATGCTGAAGAAGACGAGCCGTGC
>VEPF01000452.1 GCA_012027055.1 Gemmatimonadota bacterium
GGGGGTCCCACAACGCCACCTACCTGGGACGGCCGGTCCGGCCGGACGAGTATTCCTGGACTGCGTGAACCTGGGCTTCGGGGCCTACAACTACCTGGTCGCCTCGGAGCTGGCGGAGCAGATCGGCAGACCGAAGCCGCTGTGGCGGAAGCTGGGCCTGGATGCCTGCGATTTCTTCGTCACGCACGCTTTGCCCGACGGGACGTTCGGCAAGGCGTGGTCGCTCGAAGGCGAGTGCCTCTACCCGGGTATGACCACCGGCGCGTTCATCCTCATGCCCATGCTCAAGGCATACCGCATGACGCGGGAGAGCAAGTACCTGGAGGCCGCGCGACGGGCGTTCAAGACCTACCTGGAACGCGATCTCGATCAGTTCATCTGCACCAGCGGCGCGATCGATGCCGACACGGTCGGTCGCGAGGCGGGCGTGCCGATGCTGTTCGCGGCCATGGACCTGTACGAGTTCACGGGTTCGAAGGAGTATCTGAAGGCCCTCGAGCTGGCGGCCTACTACCTGGCGAGCTGGCAGTGGCACTACGCACCGCCCATGCACCCCGACAGCCCGCTGCTGCAGATGAATTACGACTGGTTCGGCGGCACGGGGATCACTGTAAACTCGCAGAGTCAGGATCCGTGGGGCGGCCTGTGGGCCTGGGCGTGGCTGCGCCTGGCCAGGATGACGGGGCAGGAGATCTGGCGGGACCGCGCGATCCAGCTCTGGAACCAGAGCACGCACGGCATCTCCGATGGCACCATGGTGGTGCACGGCGTGAACCGCCCGCTCGGCAGCCAGTCGGAAGTGTACAGCCTGAGGTCCACGCCCGACGGCAAGCGCCTCTACGGCGATTCGCGCGAATGGCTGGTGGCCTGGCCGGCCGCCCACAGGCTCACGACGCTGATGAACTGGCCGGACTGGAAGGATTTCGAGGTGTGACGGACCGCGTGACTTTCGCCCTCATCATCTCACCTCACCACCCGGGATGGGCAAGATGAAAGCCGTGGCGTTGAAGCCTGCGGGGAGCAGCGTCGTCATGGTCTCGCTGACGTTGGGCGCGCTCATGGGGAGCACCGGCGAGACGTGGGCGCAGGTCAGGCTGAACCAGTACACGGTCAGGACCATGTACGCTCCCGCCGAAGGTGAGCCCGGGGGAAGCTATCCGCGGGTGATCCAGCTGCGGCACGTGCCGGGAAGCGAGGGGCAGCTGCTGGCCACGTTCGCCCGGCGGGGAGCGCTTCCGATCTACCGCAGCACGGACGATGGGGAGACGTGGGCACCGTTCTCGGAGGTGCCGGGGCTCCGGGAGCAGCCGTCACTGCTGGAGCTGCCACACCAGGCGGGGGAGTTTCCCGCGGGCACCATCTACGCCGCCGGCCTGGCGAGGTCCGGGGCACCGAACACGACGTCGCTGCAGGTCTACGTGAGCCGCGACGGCGGCCGGACCTGGAATTATCTCAGCACCATCATCGAGGGCGGCAGGGGCGTCTACGATGCCGCGCAGCGGGCGGGCGACACGAAGGAGACGCCGGTCTGGGAGCCGTACCTCTACCTGGACGCGCGCGGGCGGCTGGTCGCCTACTACTCGTCCGAGCAGCAGAAGGACCGGTTCAACCAGTTTCTCGCGCACAAGATCTCGCCGGACGGGGGACGCACCTGGGGGGAGGAGGAGCTCGATGTGGCGATTCCCGACCAGCTCACGCGGCCGGGGATGTCGATCGTGGCGCGCATGGGCAATGGCCAGTACTTCCTGATCTACGAAGTCGTCAGCAAAGAGGGGTACGCGCTGGAGCCGCGCAGCAACCCGGTCCACTTCAAGATCTCCGATGACGGCGTCGGTTTCGGCGATGCGGCGTCTTACGGGACGCTGCTCCAGGACCGGCGGCGGCAGTTCCTGTGGGCGACGCCCTACGTGATCTGGTCACCGTACCCGGCGCCGAACGGCACGCTGGTCGCCTCCGCCCGGGGCGTCATGCGGGAGAACGTCGGCCAGGTCGGCAACGGCGTGATGATCAACCGGAACTTCGGCCAGGGCTACTGGACGCTGCTGGAGACGCCCATCTGGTACGTGCCGGGGCCGGGCGGGTATAGCCAGACCATGATCCCGCTGGGCGATGGCCGGGAGATCCTGCAGCTCGTGCCGGTGGATGGGCACATCCGCTACGCCAGGTTCAGGCTGCCGGACTGAGCAACCGCCCCGTCGCCTGGGTACAGGAGGGCCTGGCCCGCGTCGTCGATCAGTCCAGCGAAGCGGGCTCGTGCACGAACGGGTTCACGACGCGGACGCCTCCCAGCTCCTGGCCGTCCTGCAGATCCTCCGTCAGCAGGTAGGCAGCTCCACAGCGCTCCGCCGCGGCCACGACCTGCGCATCCCAGAACGAGAGCCGGTATCTGTCCTGGACATCCCACGCGCTCTCCAGCAGCGCCAGGTCCGGCGCGACCGGTTGCCATGCCTGCAGCAGGCGCACGTCCTCTCGCGCCGAAGCAGGAGCAAGTCCCGGCTTCAGCTGGCTGGTGACGACGACGTAATACTCCTGCAGCACCTGGGTGCTCAGGCGGCCCCGGCGTTCCTGCCACAGCCGCAGCAACCACTCGGCCGCGCGCGGCTGCTTGCGCCTTTCCGACCCGTCGCGGGCGTACACCAGCACGTTCGTGTCAACGAAGACCGCGCTCATGCACCGCCTCACGCGTCGGGTACCGGCCGGAGCGCTTGAGTGCTACCGGTTCCAGGGCCAGCCACGCGGCCATCGCCCGCTCGTAACCGAGATCCTGCTGCATCCGCTCACGCAGCAGGGATCCCACGTAATCGGACACGCTCGTGTCCCGCCGCGCCGCCTCGACGCGCGCCCAGCGGGCGGTGTGCTCGTCCAGGGTGATCGTGACGTTCCGCTTCATGCCACGAACTTCGTGTAACACGAATCTCGTGTCAACTGGTACCCAGTCGCGCGCCGACAGTGACGGACCATTGCCGCCCAGTCGCCTGCCGAACCGGCGGCCATCCGAGCGGATCTGTGTCTGGCCGTCCAGGAGGACGCCTACCGCCAGACCTTCAGGGGTCAGGCTGCAGGGGCGGAGGGCGGTATGCGGATCACGTCGGGGCGGTCTATCCCGAGACGCCGGCGCCGAGACGGATCTGCTGCAGGTAGTCGAACGCTGTGTCTACCAGGCCAGGCAGTGTCCCCGGTGCACACCGGCCATGGGGCTGATCACGTTTGCCCGACCGGTCTGAGCGTGAACTTGGCCTGCGTGTTGGCGCCGGCTTCCTGCATCAGGAACGTAATATGAGCCACTCCGGTCCAGCCGACCGGCGCCCGGCGGCGGAGATCGATTTGGAACCGGGACAGGTCCCCGACGCCGATGCTCTCGTTCAGCCCGGGCGTGAGTGTCCAGGGCAAGTCGACGGATCCACCGCCTTCGTACAGATCCAGACCTCCATACGGACCGTGGTAGAGGATCGACTTGACGAAACGGTGGTTGACGCGATAATCGACTCGAACCGCCAGAAGACTGTTGGCACCTGCTTTCTGCAGCGCTCCATCGACTTGCACGGCCACGTCCAGGACGTCGGGTAGCCCATCGGCAAGGACCCCGATCTTCTGTTCCGCCGCCGTGTCGCTCATCATGCCGAGTCGGGCGATCCAGGTCTTTCGATCGAAATCCGCGTAGGAATCGGTTCTGCCCCGGGCCGGGTAGTCGCGGTTGATTCGGATCACCTTGCCGAGTTCAACCGGTGCCAGTTCAGAAATCCCGCTCCGGTCACGCGCCTCGAAGAACAGTACGCCTCCACGCGGGAGCCGGCCCGACCACGTCCATCCCACGTCTTCGAAGAACACGTCGTTGAAGGTCTCGACGACCTCGAGGTTCTCCGGCGCGCCGTCGCCGATGCTGGCGTTCTCCGCGTCGATCCGGTACACGCGGATATCTCCCTTGGAGAAAGGGACGTTCTTCAGGTGGATACCGCTGATCCAGCGATCGAACGGATCACGATTCCAGACGACAAGTGCCGCAGTGTGGGTGTCGGTTGAGGCCATTGCCTGGAGCGATCCGCGGCTGTCGACATGCCTTCGGTCGACCGGCATCGAGGCGTAGATCTTCCACGCATTGAAGACTGCCTTGCGCTCGCCGCGCTGCGTTACCAGGCCCATGCAGCCATCCGCAATGCCGGCGACTGGAGGCAGGCCGAAGGGCCTCTCGCCGCCCGTCCCGCCACCCGCATCGCCTGGCCTGCCACCTCCGGCACCTCCCGCCGGTCGGTTTGCACCGCTGCTCGCACCGCTGCCACCGCCGCGGTTCGGATCTAGGAACCAGGCCCAGCTCACCGAAGTCAGCTCGGGCTGCGCGACCATCAGTCTGAAATCGGCGAAGAGCTGAGAGGCGCCCTCGTACGTCTGCCGCGCGTCGTCGAGGCACCACTGGCAACAATCCGCGAAATGCCACTCATCCAGGCTCAGGCCGACCGTCCGGAGCGACGGGAAGCGCGAGAGACTGGCCGAGGCGCTGTCTGTGTACTCCAGCGCCAGCTCGGCACTGCCGTACGCATGATAGGTAAGGAAATCCAGCGGGAGGTCGTCCTCGGCTACGAACTCAGGGAAGGACTTGATCCAGTAGATGCCGGGGGCCGATGCCGGACCGGCGACGGTGGCATCGGGGTCATCGGCCCGAATCGCCCTGACACCGGCAGCGTACATCTGCTGGTACTCCGCCTCCCGTCCTGA
Organism: Gemmatimonadota bacterium; assembly: GCA_012027055.1. Lineage (GTDB taxonomy): Bacteria > Gemmatimonadota > Gemmatimonadetes > Longimicrobiales > RSA9 > VEPF01. Next base: position 4,711 of record VEPF01000452.1, read on the forward strand.
AAAGAAGGTGGCCCGGCCGTCCGGCTCGTTCCAGATCTCGTG
>VEPF01000032.1 GCA_012027055.1 Gemmatimonadota bacterium
CACGAGCGCGGGCACCGCGAGCAGCGCGGGCGACACCCTCGCGGGCACTTCGACCGCCGCGGTGCGCTTCGACACGACGCGCAGCGGGATCGTGCTCGGCACGAAGGCGGCCTACGTGTTCTCGCGGACGCCGACCGTGCTCAAGGCGGTGGCGCTGGCGCCCTATAGCGGCCAGCCGCGGCTCACCAACCTGTTGTACGGCGGGCCGGCGGAAGTGGGGATGGTCTCCCTCGACAGCAGCATGTACTCGAACAGCGTCGTGATCTCGCGGCCGCGGTACTACGCCACCATCACGGTGACGGGCGACACGATGTTCGTTCCGGCGCCCACCGGCACGACCTTCGACGCGACCACCGGCATCGTGCGCTTCGGCACCGTGACCCCGACGGTCTTCAGCCGCACCAGCTCGCTGCTGAAGGTCATCTATACCGCCAACAAGTACAGCGGTCTCGTCACCGTCCGCAACGTGATCCTCGGCGCAACGACGCTGGATTCGCTGGTGAGCGTTGTGAAGAGCGACACACTCCCGAAGTTCACGGCCCAGTATACCGGCACCGTGACGCAGACCGGTGACACGCTGTTCCTGGCCCCGGCCACGGGCACCACGTTCGACACGCTGACGTCCGCGGTCACCATCGGGACGAATGCCGCTGCCGTCATGGCCCGATCGGCTACACAGATCAAGGCGCTCGCGTACCTGGCCGCGCCGGCCGGGACCGACTCGCTCAAGGTGAGCAACGTGCACCTCGGCCTGGCGACGGTGGGCCTCGCGAAGGGGTCGATGACGTACACCGTCAACAAGGCGCTCTTCACGGGGGCCGTGACCCAGCTTGGCGACACGCTGACAGTGGCCCCGCCGACCGGCTTCACGTTCGACACCACGACGGCCACGGTGAAGTTCGGCACGTCGACCGGCATCCTGCTCCGCAGGACGGCCACGTCGCTGAAGGTCCTTTCGCCGATCGCGTATTCCGGGCCGATCACGGTTGTCGGCGTGAAGCTGGGACTCGCGACCGTGACGCTGGCGACGTCGGCCAGCTACACGCTGAACGCCGCGACCTTCATCGCCACCGTCGCCGCCGGCGGCAACCTGTTGGACACGGTGAAGATCAAGGCCGGTACGGGCTTCCAGTTCTCGGCCACGGGGACCAACGTCTCCGACGTGATGATCAACGGCAGGGCGGCGTTCGTCCTGCGTCGGACGACCGACAGCATGTACGTCGTCAGCAAGGTGCCGAACACGGGCCAGATCGGCGTGACCTACGCCAACGTGGGCGGGACCATCCTTGCGCCGGCGCTCCTGCTCCCTGGCAACGTGGCGATCAGCGGGACGACCACAGGCGAAGCGAACGAGCCCGGCAACGACGTCCGTGCGACCGCCACCACGCTCGCCTTCACCGGTGCCAACGACACGATCACCGTCTACGGCAGCATTGATTGCGAGGACGACGGTACGGCGTGCCCCGGGAACGGTGACATCCTGGATTACTACCAGTTCCAGTTCGGCGGCGGCACGAAGATCAAGGCGATCCTGACCTGGTTCGGCAACGGGACGGGCGGGAGCGCGTACAACGATACCAACAACCCCGACCTGGATATGATGCTGCGCGATGCGGCGGCGAACACCTACGGCACGAACACCAGTTCGAACGGAGCTGGGCAGGCCATGCCGGAGGTGATGGTCACCACGTCGAGCCTGGCGGCCGCGACCACGTACTACATCCGCGTGATGGCGTGGCTGACGCCCTCGCCGATCACGTACCAACTGAAGATCATGCGGGTGCCGTGACGTAGGCAGACGCTTGTGCAGTGAAGGGAACGCGCCCCCGGGGAGACTCCCCGGGGGCGCGGTGCGTTCGGCCCGGTTGGCAGGGGCGGCCGAAGGCGGCCGCATCGCAAAGAGGGAGCGACGCTATCTACCCCCGGCGGTCACTGCCCGCGGCCGCTTTCCGGCGCCGGCGGCGGTGCCCCAGCACGCCGCTCCCCACGATCAGCGCCAGCGCGTAGGGCATCAGCCCGATCAGCAGCCCGCTCCCCCACATCGAGGAGTGCAGCCGGTGCTCGGAGCCTGCCGCCGCGTGCGCGTGCTGGGCCCACGCGACCGCCGGAGCGAGGAGGGCTACCACGAGAGCCGGTTCAGCATCGCGTAGATGACGACGCCGGTGGCCGAGACGTAGAGCCATATGGGGAGCGTCCAGCGCGCGAGGCGCCGGTGCGCGGAGACGTCGGCCCTGAGAGCGCGCGTCAGTGTCACGAGGACGAGCGGGACGATAGCGGCCGCGAGGACCGTGTGCGAGAGCAGGATTGCGAAGTAGAGAGGCCGCACCCAGCCCCGGCCCGGGAACCGCGTGGTACCGGCATGCGCGTGGTACCAGAGGTACGAGACGAGGAACAGCACGGACAGGGCGAAGGCCGACAGCATCACCGCCCGGTGCGCGCGCCGGTGCCCCAGGCGGATCAGCCGATAGCCGACAGCCAATAGCACGGCCGTCGTGGCGTTGAGCGTCGCGTTGACGCCTGGCAGGTCCCCGGTTCCGAGCACGGCGCGTCGCTCAGCCGACCAGCAGCAGGATGCAGATCGCCGGCAGGTAGAGCAGGGAAGCGCGGAAGAGCCGGCGCGCCGCGGCCGCGCTCGTCGGCTCGACCGCCATCCCCACTGCGCTCAGCAGGAAGCCGATGCCGCAGGCCAGCGCGCCGAGGAAGTACACCGGGCCCGCGATCCCCAGGAGTGTCGGCAGGAGGCTGACGGGCACGAGCGCCAGGGCGTACAGGAGCGACTGGCGTCCCGCACTGCCGCCCGTAGCGTCATCGACAGTGAGCATCCGGAACCCCGCCCGCGCGTAGTCGGCGCGGTAGAGCTGCGCCAGCGCCAGGAAGTGCGGCATCTGCCAGAGGAAGAGGATCCCGAACAGCACCCACGCCTCCAGGCCCAGGCGCCCGCGGGCCGCCGCCCAGCCGATCATCGGCGGGAGCGCGCCGGGTACGGCGCCGACGATCGTCGCCAGCGAGGTGACGCGCTTGAGCGGCGTGTAGAGGAGCAGGTAGCTCGCCACCGTCAGGGCGGCGAGCGCGCTCGCGAGGGTGTTGACCGTGAACGCGAGGTACGCGGTTCCGGCCGCGGTCAGCGAGAGGCCGAACACCGCCGCCTCGCGGGGCGTGAGCCTTCCCGACGGCAGGGGGCGGCGCATCGTCCGCCGCATCTCGGCGTCCGCCTTCCGCTCGGCCCACTGGTTCAGGGCCCCGGCGGCGCCCGCGGCGAGCGCGGTGCCCACCAGGGCGTGCAGGAGGAGCAGCACCGGGAGCGGACGAGGCGCGCCGACCAGGAAGCCCACCAGAGTGGTGAGCACGACGAGGAACGCGATCCGCGGCTTGGTGAGCTCGAAGAAGCCCGCCACCCGGCGGCGGGCGCGGGCGCCGGGCGCCGTGGCTGCGGAGGTCCTCACGGCGGCGCTCACGCGGCGGCGCGCTCCACCGGCGCGCGATCGCGGGGCGCGCCCGCCGGCGCGGCGGTGAGGACCCGCCGCGCGCGCAGCGCCAGCACGACCGTCGTCACCAGGATCGACGCGCCGGTCAGCAGGTGCAGCGTGGTGGGGACGACCGCCTTCCGGCTCCAGACCGTCAGCGCGCCGAGCAGGATCTGCAGGGCGAGGAGGACGACGAGGAGCAGCGCCGGGCGGCGCAGCGGGGCCACGCCGCCGTGAGAGCGGAGGACCCGCACCACCAGCCACACCAGCACGGTCGACGTCACGAGTGCGCCGACGCGGTGCGCGAAGTGGTACGCCACCAGCGGCGAGCCGAGCGGCGGCACGAGGCGGCCGTAGGCCAGGGGGAAGTCCGGGATCGCGAGGCCGGCGCCTGAGTGGCGCACCAGCGCGCCGAGGAGGATCTGGCCGTACACCACGGCGGCGGCGCCGGTCGCCAGCGCGCGGGTGGACGGCGCGCCAGCGGCAGGGCCCGCCGGCGCCGCCTCGATCCAGCCGCGCGACGTGACCAGCGCGATCGTCGCCGTGACGCAGAGGAAGAGCTCCGCGGTGCCGGCGTGCGCCACCGAGGCGCCGACCGGCAGCATCAGCAGCACCGAGCGGCCGCCGCGGAGCCCCTGCACCACCACCAGGGCGAGCGCGGCGACGCCGAGGCGGCGCACCCAGCCCCGCGGCTCGCGGCGGAGGAGCCAGACCGTCAGGCCGATGGTCAGGAGCCCCACCGTGGTCGCGATCATCCGGTGGCCGTGCTCGAAGAACACCCCGCCCCGCATCACCGGCATCACCTGCCCGAACGAGAGGGGCCAGTCGGGCACCGAAAGGCCGGAGCCGGTGCTGGTGACGAGCCCGCCCGCGAAGACGAGCGCGAGGGTGCTCGCCGCGACGGCGAGGGCGAAGCGGTGGAGGTCCGCCTGGTACCGCGCCGTGTCGCTCACTTCCCCAGGAACCGCTTCAGCTGGGAGAGGTAGACCGCGAAGCCCACGGCGAAGACCGCGAACGCCAACGACGAGGCGAGCGCCCACGTGGTGTGCGACGCCTGGTACTCGCGCCATCCCCACGCCGCGAAGCCGGCGCAGAAGACGATCGCCGTCGAGATGAGCACCCGGTGGAACGGGATCATCGCTTCGCGTACTCCTGCAGCACCGCGACCACGAGGATCACGCCAAGGGGGAGCGGCGTCATGGCGATCAGCGCGAGCCGCTTCGGCTCGAACCGGAGGTGCATGAAGTACAGCGCCACCAGGAGCG
>VEPF01000375.1 GCA_012027055.1 Gemmatimonadota bacterium
AGCCCACGCACCGTGATGCGCCCGCCCGCCGGCGTGAACTTGAAGGCGTTGCCGAGCAGGTTGCCGAGCACCTGGTCGCGCAGGCGGTCGGCGTCGCCGGGGATGACGCGGGGCGCGTCGGCCGCGAGCTCGACGGTGAAGGTCACGTCCTGCTTGCGGGCGAGGGCCTGGTAGGTGCGCTGCACGCGCTCGAAGAGGTCGGCGAGCACCACGTCCGCGATCTCCAGCCGCAGTCCGCCCGCCTCGATCCGGCTCATGTCCAACAGCTGGTTGACCATGCGCGTGAGCACGCGGGCCTGTTCGCGGATGGAGTCGAGCGCTTCCTCCTGCCTGGGCGTGACGTCCCCCAGCACGGCGTCGTGCAGCAGCTCGGCATAACCGCCGATCACGTTGATCGGAGTCTTGAGGTCGTGGGTGGAGATGCTCATGAACTCAGCCCGCAGGGTCTCCAGCTCCGCCAGCCGGCCGGTCATGCCGCGGAACGAACGGGAGACGTCGCCGATCTCGTCGCGGCGGCCGTACGGCAGGTCGGGCGGCACCTGGAAGTCCCCACCGCTCACCCGCGCCATGGCCAGGCGCAGGCGCGTGACCGGGCGGACCATGTTGCGGGTGATCCAGGCGCCCAGACCAATGGCCAGCAGCAGCGCGACGACGAGGAAAAGGATGGTGCCGCTGATGGCCGTTCTGGCCACCGCCGAGGCGCTCCGGATGTCCGCCTCCGCACCCTTGCTGATCGCCGCCGAGATGGCGCGCAGCCGGGTTTGCGCCGTGTCCAGCAGCGGAGCCACCCGGCTCACGAAATGCTCGGTCGCGGCGCTCTTCTCGCCGGCCCGCACCAGGCGATCGATCTCCGCGGCGTGCCCGCCCAGCTCCGCCAGCAGGCGGCCGGCCGGCCCCTTCCTGGTCGCGTACCCGCGTGCGACCAGCTGGTCCAGGTTGTGGACCGCGTTGCGCAGCGCCGAGTCACTCGCCGTCTTCTGGTCCGCGTCCAGGGTCGCGAGGTAGCCGCGCTGCAGCTGGTCGAACTCGCCCAGCCGGGTCTGCAGCTCGCCGACTGCCAGGTAGGCCTGGCCGTGATTGGTCTGGGCCTGCGACACCAGCATGCGCAACCGCACGATACGCGAGGACGCATAGATCGCCGGCACGGCCATCAGCACGATGATGGCGACCAGCGTGAGCACCAGCCTGGTGCGCAGGTTCATGCGGTCGGCTCCGCCGCGCTCCGATGAGCGATGCTTACCTCTTCAGCGTCTTCCGGATGCGCTCCAGCTCCGCCAGCGCATCCTTCAGTTCCTTCTCCGTGGTGGCTGCCCGCAGCTCGGCTGTGGCCGCGCGCTTCTGCAGCTCGTCCCGCTCCCGGTCCCGCTCGGCCAACAGCCGCTGGATCCGCGCGGGGACGCTCTCCACCCCGCTCTGCGGCAGTGGCCGCCGTGCGGCCCCGCCGCCGGCCGCGGCCAGAAGCAGGTCCGCTCCGGCCGCCGGCCGGCTTTCCGCGCTCAAGGAATCGTTCCCGGCCAGCTCGGTCGCCAGCAGGAACAGGGATTCCGCGGCCGGGATCGCCCACGCAGGCACGGAGTCGCTGGCGATGTAGCGGCCGGCCAGCTCCGCACCCACGCCCAGGCGGCGCTCCGGGTTCCGATTGTCCAGCTCCGCCGCCGCCAGCGCCAGCAGCGCCGCCTGGCCCTGCGGCTCGTGTCCGTGCTCCAGGTAGGTCCGCTCCAGCAGCGGCCGGGCGCGCCCGTAGTCGTGTGCCGCCAGCGCCGCCAACCCCTGCTGCAGCTGGTCTTCCGGATCGGGCCCGCGTCCGCCCGCCACGGTCGCGCAACCGGTCCCGCCCGCGGTGAACAGCCAGACGATCGCCACCGCCGCTCGCTTCATCCCCGACCTCCGCGGGGCATGCCCGCGTCTCGCTCGTTCCCGGGCCTGCCGGCCGGCTGCGAACCACGCGCCGGCCGGGCGCCGCCTGCCCGGTTCAATCTACAGCATCATCCGGTCATGCACCGCAGCCGGGTGATCCCCCCGGGAAAGCATACGGCGCCGGAGAGCGGGTCCGCTCCCCGGCGCCGTGTCGCCCGGCGGGGTCGGTGCGCGCCTAGTGCCCGGACAGCGAGATCTTCTCCAGTCCGGGCAGGCCCTCGCGCCGCACTTTCTCGGCGTTCCGCATCCCGTACAGGAAGTAGATCACCAGGCCGATGGCCAGCCAGATGATGAGCCGTTCCCAGGTGGGCCAGGGCAACCCGGCCATCTGCGCCAGGCAGGTGATGATGCCCAGGATGGGCACCAGCGGGACGAGCGGCGTGCGGAACGGGCGCGGCACGTCCGGCATGGTCCGGCGCAGCAAGATCACCCCGAGCGAGACCAGCACGAAGGCGAACAGCGTGCCGATCGAGACCAGCTCGCCCAGGATGCTGATGGGCAACAGCCCGGCGGCAGTGGCGACCACCAGGCCCGTCATGATGGTCGTGATGTGCGGGGTGCGGAAGCGCTGGTGCACCCGGGCGAACAGCGGCGGCAGCAGCCCGTCGTGCGCCATGGTGTAGAAGATGCGCGGCTGGGCGAGCAGCATCACCAGGATGACGCTGGTCAGCCCCGCGATCGCGCCCAGTTTCACGAACGGCCGCAGCCAGGTGAGCGGCGTCGCATCGATCACCACCGCCATCGGGTCGGCCACGTTCAGCTGGGCGTAGGGCACGATCCCGGTCATCACGCCCGACACCAGGATGTAGAGGATGGTGCAGATGATGAGCGACGCCATGATCCCGATCGGCATGTCACGCTGCGGGTTCTTGGCCTCCTGCGCCGCCACCGAGACCGCATCGAAGCCGATGTAGGCGAAGAAGATCACCCCCGCCCCGCGCAGGATCCCGCTCAGGCCGAAGTGACCGAACGCACCGGTGTTCGCGGGGATCAGCGGCGACCAGTTGTCGTGGTTCACGTAGGCAGCCCCGAACGCGATCACGAGCAGTACCACCGCGACCTTGACGATCACGATCGCGGCGTTGGTGCGCGCCGACTCGCGGATCCCGAGCACCAGCAGCGCCGTGACCAGCAGCACGATGAACGCCGCCGGCAGGTTGAAGAACCCGGTCACCGTGGCTCCGTCCAACGCCGTGACGCTGGTGCCGAAGGGTGCGGTCAGCTGCGCGGGGATGGTGATGCCGATGTCGCGCAGGAAGCTCACCACGTAACCCGACCAGCCCACCGCCACGGTCGCGGAGCCGAGCGAGTACTCGAGGATCAGATCCCAGCCGATGATCCAGGCCATCAGCTCGCCCATGGTCGCGTACGAGTAGGTGTAGGCGCTGCCCGCGACCGGGATCATGCTCGCGAACTCCGCATAGCACAGCCCGGCGAACGCGCACGCGAAGCCGGAAACGATGAACGAGAGCACGATCGCCGGACCGGCGTACTGCGCCGCGGCCTGGCCCGTCAGCACGAAAATGCCGGCGCCGATGATTGCGCCCACGCCGAGCGTGGTCAGCTGCACGGGCCCGAGCGCCCGCCGCAACACCCCGGACGCGGCTTCCGCCTGCAGGGTTTCGAGGCTCTTCCTGTGGGATACGCTCATTCAGTCCTCTTCCGGTTGCCCTTCCAGATGAAGTAGATGAACCCGCCGAGCAGCACGTAGACCACCACTGCGCCGACGTCGTGCGGGATGTCCGACAGGATCCGCAGCCACAACGGCGCGTCGGCCTCCTGCGCCAGAGCAATGAACGACAACATGGAACCTCCACGCTCCCAGTCGTAATGCCGCGCCTCGCGCCGAACAGCGCACAGCGCACTGCCGGTGGCACGGCGTCATGCCCGTACCGGTTCGGCCGGGCCCGCGGCCCAGCCGGAGCGTGGCGCAGGTGGAGGGGTGCCCGTCCGGCAGGCCCGGACGCGCGTGGCAAGCTCGCCCAGCGGCAGCGCGGCCGCGCGACGGCCGCGGCCGACCTGAGTCGGCAGCGCCGGCATGCGGCCGCACCCGCAGGCGCGCAGCAGCGGCAACGGCGGCAGCGGCTCGGTCGCCGGCACCTGCACCGCCACGCCACCGCTGCCCAGGAACGGCAGCGGCGCCTGGTGGCAGCCCTGCAACAGGTCCGGCCCGCGCGCGGGCGCCGGCATGTCGGCTGCCTGGCCGCGGGGTGCCACGAGCAGGGCGAGCAGAGTGCAGGTGAGCGCGCAACCGCGAAGCCGCAACGCCGCGAATCCTGGCTGAGGTAATGAGTGGCCGACCGCCGAACACGCCAAGCTACTGCGGAAGGCGAGGCCAGGGGAAGGGACCCGCTGGAGTGGCCGATTCGGTTGCGACCGATTGGACCCCGCCCCACATTGCCTCGCCTGTACGCGCGCCCTTGCGCCCGCACGATGGGCTGGATATCCTGCCGCCCGCGCGTGCCCGGGCGTCCGGCGCAGGGCCCCGCCACCGGTTGCGGGTGCGCGGAAACTCGAGACGACTCAGGTAGCGATGCCCAGACCCCCCAAACGGGCAGTGCTGGCGGCTGGGGCACTGCTCGTTCTCGCGGTGCTTACCGTGGGCGCCTTTACCCTCGGTCCTTTCGGCCGCTCGCTGGTTCAGCCGATCGCCTTCCCGCACGACCTGCATGCCGGCACCAGTCGCATGGACTGCATGTACTGCCACTACTCGGCAGACCGCTCCGTGGACGCGGGGCTGCCCGCGGCGCAGGTGTGCGCCGGCTGCCACATCCCGGGCGGCCAGCCGCTGGTCCGGGCGGACAAGCCGGAAGTGCAGAAGCTCGTCGGTTACTGGCGCGAGCAGCGCGCGATCCCGTGGGTGCGGATCTACGATCTGCCCGACCACGTGCACTTCCCGCACATGCGCCATCTCCATGCGGGACTCACCTGCCAGGAGTGTCACGGGCAGGTCCAGAGCATGAAAGAGGTGACCCTCAACCAGCCGTTGCGCATGGGCTGGTGCATCACGTGTCACCAGCAGAAGCAGGTCCGCAAGGACTGCTTCGTCTGCCACTACTGATCGGTGACCGCATGAGCAAGGGACTCGAGAGGCGGCAATTCCTGAAGGTGCTCGGCGTCGGCAGCGCGGGCGCAGCACTCTCCGGATGCGACCGCAGCACCGCCGAGAAGTTGATCCCGTACGTGGTGCCGGCCGAGGAGATCGTGCCGGGCATCGCCACGTGGTATCGGACCACGTGCCGGGAGTGTCCGGCGGGCTGCGGCATGAGCATTCGCACCCGCGAGGGGCGCGCCATCAAGGCCGAGGGCAATCCGCTGTCACCGATCTCGCACGGCCGGCTGTGCGCGCGCGGCCAGGCTTCGCTGCACGGGCTCTACAACCCCGACCGGGTGCCGCGCGCGCTGGCGCGCCGGAGCAGCGGCTGGGACCGGCTGACCTGGGACGAGGCCGAGCAGCGGCTGCTGGCCGCGCTCGAGGCCAACCGCGGGCGCACCGTCTTCCTGACGGACAGCTGGCCGGGCACGATGGACCGGCTGGTGGACGATTTCTGTGCCGCGTTCGGCATCGAGCGCGTCCGCTACGAGAGCTTCGCGCTGGAGCCCGTGCGCACCGCGCACCGCATGCTGTTCGGCACGGATGCCGTACCGGTCCACGACTTCAGCCAGGCGGACGTCGTGCTCAGCTTCGGCGCCGACTTCCTCGAGACCTGGGGCTCGCCCGTCGACTACGCCCACGGCTGGGTCCAGACGCATGCCTACCATGACGGCGTGCGCGGCAAGCTGGTCTGGGTGGGACCGCACCAGACACTGACCGGCATCAATGCCGACCAGTGGCTGCCGGTGCCGCCCGGCACCGAGCACCTGGTGGCGCTGGCGATCGCCCGCCTGCTGGTCGAGCAGGGCGGGGCTGCGGGCGCGGCCGCCGCGCAGCTTGCCGATCCGGCCATCGTGGACCGTGCCGTCACCGCGACCGGCGTGTCCCGCCCGACCCTGGAGGCGCTGGCCCGGGAGTTCGGCAATGGCGGCCGCTCGCTCGCGGGCGGCCCGGGCGTGGGCGCGACCCATGCCGCCGCGACCCAGGTGGCACTCGCGGTCGCGCTCCTCAACCGCGTGGCCGGGAACTACGGCCGCACCGTCTTCAGCGATCGTCGCGAAGAGGCCACCGCCGGCACCGCCAGCTACGCGGCGCTGCAGCAGCTGCTGACCCGCATGGCGGCCGGTCAGATCGGCGCGCTGCTGGTGCACGGCCCCAACCCGGCGTACGCGCTCCCGGCTGCGGCAGCAGTGGCGGCCGCGCTCGACCAGGTACCGTTCATCGCCTCGTTCTCGCCCTACCTGGACGAGACCACGGAGCGGGCGCACCTGCTGCTCCCCGATCATCACTTCCTGGAGAGCTGGGGCGACCACGTGCCCCGCACCGGCGTGAACGCGCTGGTACAGCCGGTCCTGACTCCCGTCTTCGAGACCAGGCAAACGGGCGACGTCCTGCTCGCCGTGGCGCGTCGCGCCGGCGCCGCGCTCCCGAACGCCGCCGCCACGTTCTACCACTACCTGCGCGGGCGCTGGGAGCGGGAAGGCCTGCTCGCGAACGCAGGCGGACCATCCTTCGACGAGAACTGGCGGCAGGCCCTGCAGGCGGGGGTGGTCCTGGGGTCGGCGCCGGCGACGTCGGCTGCGGTTCCGACGCCGAGCGCGGGCGAGCTGCCCGCGCTGGCCCCCGAACCCGTGACGTTCCCGGGTGGCGGGGGCGAGGAGTCGTACTACCTGGTGGTCTATCCCTCCGCCCGGTTCTGGGACGGCCGGCTGGCGAACCGGCCCTGGCTGCAGGAGCTGCCGGATCCGGTGAGCAAGTACAGCTGGGGCTCGTGGCTGGAGATCAATCCCGCGACGGCCGCCCGGCTGGGCATCGACAACGGCCACAAGGTGACCGTGCGCACGGCGCACGGCGAGGTGACGCTGCCGGCGTTCCCGTTCCCGGGCATCCGGCCCGATACCATTGCCATCCAGCTGGGCCAGGGCCACACCGGTTTCGGTCCCTATGCGCAGCACAAGGGCGTCAATGCACTGCAGCTGCTCGCGCCCGAGACCGAGCCGCTCTCGGGCGCACTGCTGCACGTGCAGGTGCGGGCCACCATCGAGCACACCGGCGACTGGGCGCGGCCGGTGCAGGCGAGCGGCCGGCTGGATGATGCCGGGCGCGACATCGCCCAGGTGGTCTCCATCGCCGGTGCCCGGCGTGCGGACCAGGCCCGCGGCTTCCTGAGCCCGACCGGTGAGACGACGGCCGCGACCGCCGCGGCGGCACCGCGGCCGGCTCCCGAGGGCGCGGTGCCCGTCGCGGCCGCGGCGGAGGAGGAGCCCGCGGCGCACGAAGGCGGAGGCGGTCACGAGGCGGCGGCCGTGCACCCGAACGACGCGGTGGTGACCAACCTGCAGGGCACGGGCGGCTGGGCGCCGGCCACCATGGGCGCGGCGCCGCAGGACTTCCCGCCGCCGGGCACCCACTACGGCGAGTACTCGGAGCAGCAGCCCCGCTGGGCGATGGCCATCGACACGGATCGCTGCATCGGCTGCAGCGCGTGCATGGTGGCGTGCCAGGCGGAGAACAACATCCCGGTGGTCGGCCCGGAGAACGTGGTGAAGGGGCGGCTCATGCAGTGGCTTCGGATCGAGCGCTACTGGCCCGATCCGGCCAACCCCGAGCAGGCCTCCTTCCTGCCCATGCTCTGCCAGCACTGCAACAACGCGCCGTGCGAGCCGGTCTGCCCGGTGTACGCGGCCTATCACACGCCGGACGGGCTGAACGCGCAGGTCTACAACCGCTGCGTCGGGACCCGGTACTGCGCGAACAACTGCCCGTACAAGGTCCGCTACCTCAACTACTACACGTTCGAGTGGCCGGAGCCGCTCAACTGGCAGTTGAACCCGGATGTGACCGTGCGCGAGAAGGGCGTCATGGAGAAGTGCACCATGTGCGTGCAGCGGATCCGGGACGTGCAGAACCAGGCGCGGCTGGAAGGGCGGGCGGCCATGGATGGCGAGATCGAGCCGGCCTGCGCCCAGACCTGCCCCGGCGATGCGATCGTGTTCGGCAACGCCAAGGACCCCAACTCGCGGTTGCGCAGGATCATGGAGTCGGGGCGCAGCTATCGCGTGCTGGAGCCGTTGAATACCCAGCCGGCCATCACCTACCTGAAGCGCGTCTCGCTCGGCGAAGCGCCCGCGTCCTCGTCGGGGGAGCACTGAGGCCATGGCGAAGACAATCCGCTCCGAGACGCATCCCGACGTCACCGGCTTCGCGGCCGTCAACCGGGATGTGCTCAAGCTGCTCGGCAAGCCCGGGCGGGGCTACTTCGTGCTGCTCGCCGTGGCCGTGGCCGGCGTGGGCATCGGGCTGCTGGCCTGGGGGAACCAGATCGTCACCGGCTTCGGCATGTCCGGACTGGGCAGCCCGGTCGGGTGGGGCGTCTACATCACCACGTTCGTCTTCTGGGTCGGCATCGCCCATTCCGGCACCCTGATCTCCGCCGTCCTGTACCTGTTCCGCGCCCGTTGGCGGCAGTCCATCTACCGCACCGCCGAGGCCATGACCGTGTTCGCGGTCATGACCGCCGGCCTGTTCCCGATCATCCACGTGGGCCGGCCGTGGCTGGCCTACTACCTGCTGCCGTACCCGAACCAGCGCGGGATCTGGCCCAACTTCCGCTCGCCGCTGCTCTGGGACGTGTTCGCGGTCTCCACCTACTTCACGGTGTCCGCCACCTTCTTCCTGCTGGGGATGATCCCCGACATTGCAGCGGCGCGGGACGCCACCACCGTGCCCTGGCGCAAGAAGCTCTACACCGCGCTCGCCTTCGGCTGGCGCGGCACCGAGCGCGAGTGGCGGCATTTCACCAAGGCGTACCTGTACCTGGCCGCGCTCGCCACCCCGCTGGTGCTGTCGGTGCACTCGGTGGTGTCCTGGGACTTCGCCATGTCGATCGTGCCTGGCTGGCACACCACCATCTTCGCACCCTACTTCGTGGCCGGCGCGATCTTCTCGGGCCTGGCCATGGTGATCACCCTGGTGATCCCGCTGCGCAAGGTGTTCGGGCTCGAAGCCTACTTCACGCCGCGCCACTTCGATGCCATGGCCAAGCTGGTGCTGGTCACCAGCATGATCGTGTTCTACGCGTACCTGACCGAGTTCTTCATGGCCTGGTACAGCTTCGAGACGCCGGAGCGGGCCATCTTCTGGAACCGGATCACGGGCGACTACTGGTGGGCCACGTGGATCATGCTGACCTGCAACGGCATCATCCCGATGCTGCTCTGGTCGCCGAAGATCCGGCGCAACATCCCGGCGCTGTTCACGATCACGATCTTCATCAACATCGGGATGTGGTTCGAGCGCTTCGTGATCATCGTCACCTCGCTCGCCCACGAGTACGAGCCCTGGCAGTGGCGCAACTACGCACCGTCGCCGACGGAGTTGATCCTGCTGGCGTTCAGCTTCTGCTGGTTCTTCATGTGGTTCCTGCTGTTCATCCGGCTGCTGCCGGCGGTGTCCGTGGCCGAGCTGAAGGAGGTGCTGCCGCCGCCGCTGCGGTTCCGGCGGCGGGAGGCGCGGCCCGGTGACGGAGCCGAGGCGCCCGCCCGGCGGGCGCGGGCGGGGGAGGAGTAGGCCATGGCTGGGACCCAGACGGCCGGCGCTGACGATTCCGGGCGGCTGCGCTCGGACGCAGCATCGCAAGCGCGCCGGGGCACGCTCGGCGTGTTCGATGGCGTGGATGCCGCCGCCCGCGCGATCGAGCGGCTGCGCGCGGCCAAGCTGCGCGGCATCACGGCGTTCTCGCCCATGCCGAGCCACGATCTGGAGCACGCGCTGCACGCGGGCGAAAGCCCGGTCCGGATATTCACCCTGGTGGGCGGCCTGACCGGGACCGCGACCGGCTTCGCGCTGGCAAGCTGGACCTCGCTGCGCTGGCCGCTGGTCACGGGCGGCAAGCCGATCATCTCGATCCCGGCCTGGGTGATCATCGCGTTCGAGCTGACCATCCTGTTCGGCGCGCTGTCCACGGTCCTGGGGCTGTTCATCCAGATGCGGCTGCCCAACCGCAACGTCATGCAGGTCTACGATCCGCGCTTCACCAGCGACCATTTCGGCGTGCTGATCACGCCGCCCGCCGGCCGCGCGGCCGAGGTGCGGCAGATCCTGCACGAGAGCGGCGCCACGGAGATCCGCGAGCAGGTCGAGGAGGTGAGCGTTGGCGAGATCCCATTCTAGCGCGGGGGCGCTGCTGCTGGCCGTCGGGCTCGTGCTGAGCTCCGCCGGCTGCACGCGCATCGACAATGCGCTCGCGTCCGTGCCGTTCCTGGCGTTCATGCGCAACGCCCCGTCGTTCGACCCGTACGAGGCGACCCGGCCGGCGCCGCCGGGAGCGATCCCGTACCGCATGCCGGGGGACGTGCTGCTGCCGCCGATGCCGGGGACTGACTCCGCGCTCGCCGCCTTCGCAGCCGGGCCGTACGGCAAGAACCCGCTCCCGGCCGGCGACTCCGCGGTGCTGGCGCTCGGGCAGGTCATGTTCAACCGGCACTGCTCGCCGTGCCACGGCGATGGCGGGCAGGGCAACGGCGCGGCCGTGGGCCCGACCAAGTTCCCGTTCGCGCCGAACCTCACCACCCCGCCCGCGACCGACCGGGCGGACGGCTACGTCTACGCGATCATCCGCGCCGGCCGCGGCCTGATGCCGTCCTATGGCGCCCGGATCACGCACCGGGAGCGGTGGGCGATCGTGCAGTACGTGCGGCAACTGCAGGTGCTCGCGCCGACCCAGCCGATCCAGCTGCCGCCCACCAACCCGACGGACCGGCCGGTGCTGCCACAGGACACCGCGGGCAAGGTCCGGCCCGACACGCTGCCACAGGAGAACCGGTAGTGGCACATCACGCCTCTCACTCCGAGCTGCCGCTCGCGCGCCTGCACCGGCTGCCGACCGCGCTGCGCGCCGCCTCGCCCGCGCTCATCGGGCTGGGCGGCATCGGGCTCGTGGCGGCCGTGCTGCTCGACCCGGACCGCGGCTGGCGCGCCTACCTCGTGAACTGGCTGTTCTTCATGAGCGTGGCCCAGGGTGCGCTGCTGCTGGCCGCCGTGGTCTCGATCACGAAAGGCCTGTGGTCCCGGCCCATCCGGCGCTTCGCGCTCTCCTTCGTGGGGTTCCTGCCGATCGCGTACCTGGCCATGGTGCCGCTGTTCATCGCGGCCGATCACATCTTCCCCTGGATCGCCGCGCCGATCCCGGGCAAGGATGCCTGGCTGAACGTGCCGTTCCTCACGGCGCGCAACCTGATCCTGTTCGGCATCCTCGTGGCGCTGGACCTGGCCTTCGCCTACTACGCGCTCCGCCCCGACCTCGGGCTGATCCGGGACCAGGTGCCCGCGTCGCTCCGTGACTTCTACCAGCGCCTCACCGGCCAGTGGCTGGGGCAGGAGGCCGAGGAGCTGCGCTCGCACCGCCGGCTGCTGGTCCTGGGTCCCGCGCTGGTGGTGGCGTACGCGCTGGCCATGGGGCTGATCGCGTGGGATTTCGTGATGTCGCTGGAACCGCACTGGTTCAGCACGCTCATCGGACCGTACTTCTTCATGGGTGCGTTCCTGGGCGGGGTCATGGCCACCGCGCTCCTGACCCTGCTCTATCGCGACCAGCTCGAGCTGGAGCACTGGATCCTGCCCAGCACGCTGCACGATCTCGGCAAGCTGGGCTTCGGCTTCACGGTGTTCTGGGGCTACCTCTTCTTCTCTCAGTATATCGTGATCTGGTACGGGCTCCTGCCCATCGAGCAGGCGTTCGTCATCCACCGCTTCACGGAACCGTTCAAGTACGTGGCGCAGGCCGTCGGCCTCCTGCTCTTCGTCATCCCCTTCTTCGGCCTGCTCGGCGTGGTCACCAAGCGCCGGCCGCGCCTGCTGGCGACGCTGGCCAGCACCAGCCTCGTGGGCCTGTACCTGGAGCGCTACCTGCTGGTCTATCCGTCGCTCTGGATCGGCACCGAGCGCCTGCCCATCGGCTGGCAGGAACCGGCGATTGCCCTGTTCTTCGCGGGCCTGCTGCTGCTCGCGCTCGGCTGGTTCGCGCACCGGTTCCCGCTCATGCAACTGTGGCAGCCGCCCTCGGAGATCGAGCTGCAGGGCGTGGAGCGGGAGCTCGCGCCGGACGAGGCGGTGCCGGAGCGGTAGCGACCGCGGCCCCGTGACGCACGAGCGCCGCCCCGGGCACGGACCCGGGGCGGCGCTCGTCGCTTTGGGAGCAGGCGCCAGCCTAAGGCGCGCCGCGCAGCCGCGCGATGTACTTCCGGACCTCGATCATGATGCCGCGCAGCAGGTTCGCTTCCCGGCCGGTGAGTCCTGCCCGCCGGTACACGGCGCGCATGGTGCGCAACAGCGCTTCCGGCTGCCGGTCCTTGTAGAACTCGATGGTTTCCAGGGCCACGTGCGTGTCCTGGTACAGGGCGTCGAGCTGCGCGCGCGTGGCCGGCGGCGCGTGTCGCTTCGGCACGGGCAGGGCCGCGCGCTCGGAGGCGGCCAGCCAGAGCTCGTAGCCGATCAGCAGCACGGCCTGCGCGAGGTTGAGGGAGGCATAGCCCGGGTCGGTGGGGATGACCAGCAGGCGGTCGCAGCGGTCGAGCTCCTCGTTCGAGAGTCCCTTGTCCTCCCGGCCGAACACGATCGCGACCGGGCCCCTCGCCGCCCTCGCCTCGGCGATCGCCAGCAGTTCGCCGGCGGCCTCGCGCGGGTGCTGCCACACGAATGTCTGGGTCCGCTTGCGGGCGGTGGTGCCCACCACGTAGGCGCAGTCCCCGAGCGCGTCCTCCAGGTCATCGAAGAACTCGGCCCGCTCCAGCACCGACTCGGAGCCGTGCGCGATCCCGGCAATGCGCCACGCATTGTAGTCGGCCGGCGCGACCAGCCGCAGGCGCCGCAGGCCCATGTTCATCATGGCCCGAACCGCGGTCGCGATGTTCACCACGTCCTGCGTCCGGTTCAGGATCACCACGAACCGGTCGCTGTGCGGCCCGCCCTGCCCGATCCTCGCTTTGCCGAATCCCATGGCCTCTCAGGTTCGGCGCGCGGTCCGACCGCACCGCGCGCGTCCGTCCGGTTGCGCCGGCACAGGCCGCCGGCTCCGCCGCCGGCCCCCGCACCAGCAGGACGAGCAGCAGCGCCGCCAGCAGCGCGAGCGATCCGCCGATCAGCAGTGCGGCGCGCGCGCTCCAGGTCGCCCAGACCGCGCCGAAGATGACACTCGCCGGCAGTGCCGCAATCCCGATGGAGAAATGGTACGCGCCGAACGCAGCCCCCCGGCGAGCCGCGGGCGCGAGCTGCGCGATCAGGGCCTTCTCGGGCGCTTCCGTGAGCCCGTAGAACAGGCCGTAGCCCAGGAACAGCGCCCAGGCATGCCAGGCCCGGGTCGCAAATGCGAACGCGGCGTAGGTGAGCGCGTAGACGCACCAGCCCGCCACGATCGCCCGCTGCGGACCCAGGCGGTCCGCGGTCAAACCGCCGGGCACGTTCCAGATCATCTTGCTGACGTGATGCGCGGCCCACAGCAGCGGGATCAGGGCCAGCGGCACGCCCAGGTCCTGGGCGCGCAGCAGCAGGAAGGCGTCCGTGGCGTTGCCCAGCGTGAACACCACCAGCACCAGCAGGAAGGTGCCCAGCGGGCCGCGATATCCCGTCCGGATCCGCCGCCCCAGACTTTCCCCGGACGACGTCCCCGCCGCCGTTGCGGGCGCGGCCCGTGCCGGCTCCCGCACCTTGAGCCCGATCACGAGCAGCGAGAGCATGCCGGGGATCACCGCGAGCAGGAACACCCAGCGCAGCCGTTCGTGGGCGAACAGCAGCAGTCCGGAGGCGAGCAGTGGTCCGATCACGGCGCCCGCGTGGTCGGCCGCGCGATGGAAGCCGAACGCCAGGCCGCGGCGCGAGGCCGGCACCGACTCCGCCAGCAGCGCGTCGCGCGGCGCGGAGCGCATGCCCTTGCCCATGCGGTCGGCGAAGCGCACCGCGAGCACGTGCCAGGGGGCGCTGACCAGCCCGATCAGCGGCCGGGCGAAGGTGGCGATCGTGTAGCCCCAGAACACCAGCGGCTTGCGGTGCCGCACCCGGTCCGACAGCCAGCCGCTGCCCAGCTTGAGGAACGAGGCCGTGCTCTCGGCCACGCCTTCGATCAGCCCGAGGAACGCAGGGCCCGCGCCCAGGGAGCCGACCAGGAAGTACGGCAGCAGCGGATAGATCATCTCGCTGGCGGCGTCGTTCAGCAGCGAGACCAGGCTCAGCCACAGGACGTTTCCGCCCAGCACCGCGCGCCAGCCCTCGTTGCCCCGCCCACCACGCATCACCGGCACCCTCCTCCTGAACGGTGCAGCCCGGCGCCCCCTTGCACCTGCCCGGACCGCGCCCGGTGCCGGGGCCACTGGCTCACCATCGACACTGAGTTTACCGACGCGGGCCACCCGCGGCACCCCGGCTGAAGTCCGGGACGCCGCGGCAGCGAGGAGTTGGACCCGGCACGGCGCCGGCCGTACTTTGCAGGCCATGTCGGGCCCCCTCCTCTTCGAAGCACTGCCCGGGCTCGCATCCCGGGTGCCCTGGCTGCCGCTGGCGAGCGTTCCCACGCCGGTGGAAGCGCACACCGTGACCGGCCGCCCGGTGCTGGTCAAGCGCGATGACCTGACCGCTCGGCCGTACGGCGGCAACAAGGTCCGGAAACTCGAGTTCCTGCTGGCGGAGGCGCGCGGCCGGGGCGCCAACCGCGTCATTACCGCGGGCGCGTTCGGCTCGCACCACGCGCTGGCCACGGCGGTCTACGGCCCACGGGCCGGCCTGGCGGTGACGTGCGTGCTGTTCCCGCAGCCGCTCACCGCCCACGTGCGGGACGTGCTCGGGCTCATCGTGGCCCAGGGCGCGGAGGTGCGCTGCACCCGGCGCATGGAAGGGATCCCGCTCGCGCTCCGGCTTGCCCGTTGGCGGGCACGTGCCGAGCCGGCCTCCATCATACCGCCCGGCGGCTCGAACCCGACCGGTGCGCTGGGCTACGTGGAAGCCGGGCTCGAGCTGGCCGCCCAGATCGGCGCGGGCGCCTGTCCGGAGCCCGCCGGTATCTACGTGGCGGCCGGGACCCTCGGCACGGCTGCCGGGCTGGCGGGCGGCCTGGCCCTGGCCGGGCGCCCCATCCCGATCCATGCCGTCCGGATCACCCGGCCGGCGGTCACCAACGTGCGGGTGCTCCGGGGGCTGGTGCGGGGCATCCTCGAGCTGCTGCGTCCGGCCGCCGCCACCCTGCCGACCTGCGACGAGGTGCTGGGCAGGGTCACTATCTGCCACGACCAGATCGGCCCCGGTTACGGCCGGGAGACCGCCGCCGCGTTCGCCGCCACCGCAGTGTTCGGGAGCGCCGGCCTGAAGCTGGACGTGACCTACACCGCGAAGACGGCCGCCGCCCTCCTGGACGACCGGGCCGGCGCCCGCCCGCCGCTGTTCTGGCACACGCTCAGCGCCCGGCACCCGGTGCCGGATGGTACCGCCCCCGATCCCGCCCGCGTGCCCGAGCGCATCCGCCGCATCCTGGGCGAGCACGATCAGGCCCGGCGGCCGGCCGAGCCCACCCAGGCCTCCTTCCTGGCTCCCCTCATCGGACTCTGGCGCGACCGCCGGTGACGCACCGGCAGGGCCCGCGGCCGGCCGGCCCGGGGCTCGGGTGGTCGCGGGCCGCCGGAATCTCCGCGTCCGCCCCCTGCCGGGTACTTCCCGGCGCCGCCCGCGGTGCATCCGTCCCTGTGCCCGTCCGCTCCCTTGCCGCCCCGCATGCGGGCGCTAACATGACCCTGCCCGTAACGCGTCCGGCCGCGTCCGCGTCCGGCGCGCGCGTGTGTCGTCGCAACTGACCAGCTGGAGATACCAACTATGTCCGAGTCCCGGATTCCATTCCGCCGGCTCTCCGTCCTGTCCGTCCTGCTGCTGGGCGCCTGCGCCACGGCCCAGCCCCAGCAGCCCGTGCCCTCGCCGACACCGGCAGCGCCGGCCGCCACGACCACCGAAGCGTGGGCGCGCGCGGCCCTGGTACCGCCGGAGCCGGCAGTGCGTTCGGCCAATGACGTCGTCCTGAAGGGCACGGAACTGGGGACCATGTGGACCTTCGAGGCGGCCCCCGTCGCATACTGGCAGAAGACCTACGGCTTCACCGCCACGCCCGAGTGGCTGGACCGGGTGCGGCTCTCGTCCGTGAAGATCCCCGGCTGCTCCGCGTCCTTCGTGTCCGAGAACGGCCTGATCCTCACCAACCACCACTGCGCACGCGGCTGCGTGGCGCGGAACTCGACCCCGGAGCGGGATTACGTCACCACCGGGTTCTACGCGGCCACGCGGGAAGATGAGAAGGTCTGCCCCGGCTCGTACGCCGACGTGCTCACCGGCATTGCCGACATCACCACCCAGATCCGCGCGGCCGAGCAGCCGGGCATGACCAACGCCCAGATCGCGGCCGCGACGCAGCAGGCCGTCGAGCAGGCCACCAACGCCTGCCAGAAGGATGCGACCACGATCTGCCGCGTGGTGCCGCTCTTCAAGGGCGGACAGTACCAGCTCTACACGTACCACCGGTACGCGCCCGTCAAGCTGGTCATGGCGCCCGAGCTGCAGTCCGGCTTCTTCGGCGGCGACTACGACAACTTCGTGTATCCGCGCTATGCGCTCGACTTCTCGTTCCTGCGCGCCTACGAGGCCGATGGCAATACGCCCATCAAGAGCCCCAACTTCTTCCCGTTCGACCCCACCGGCCCCGATGATGGCGAGCTGATCTTCGTCACCGGCAACCCGGGCTCCACCGCGCGCCTGATCACCGTGGCGCAGCTGCTCTACGAGAAGGCCTTCCGGCACCCGATGGTGGTCTCGCAGATGCGCGCCTCGCAGGACGTGATCGCGGAGCGGCTCAAGGTGGCGACCGGCCAGGAGCTGATCAACCTGCGGGAGCAGGTGTTCGGCATCGAGAACACGCGCAAGAAATACGAGGGCGAGGTGGTGGGGCTCACCGACACGCTGCTGGTCGCCACCAAGATCAAGTGGGAGCAGGAATTCCGCGCCCGGGCGAAGACCACGCCGGCCGCGCAGCCGTACCTGGACGTGTGGGACAAGCTCTACGAGCTGCAGCTCCGCAAGCTGCAGGTGCAGCCGGTGCTGACCGCCGCCAATCCCGGCTGGCTCGGCTCGGAGTACCTGGCCCTGGCGGGCAACATCGTGGCCGCGCAGCGCTACCTGGCCATGCCGGAAGCGCAGCGCCCGCCGCAGCTGCGCGGTGACCGCGTGCAGCAGTTCCAGCAGTCGCTGACCGCGCCCATTCCCAACCCGACCATGGCCCAGCAGCGGCTGGCCGCGCAGTTTCGGCTGGCCCTCATGTGGCTGCCGCCGAATCACCCGCTCCGCACCCTGTACGTGCACGCGGGCGAGACCCCGGCCCAGGCCGCGCAGCGCGTGGTCCAGGCCTCGAAGATCGGCGACCCGGCCTTCCGCCAGCAGCTGATCAGCGGCGGCGCCGCCGCCATCAAGGCGTCCATCGATCCGCTCGTCCAGCTCGCGGTCACCATGGACTCGCTCACTACCGCGCTCACGCCGGAAGCCCAGGCGATCGCGGCCGAGGAGCAGGTCCAGAACTCCCGGCTGGCCCGCGCCCTCTTCGCGGTGTACGGCAACCAGCTGCCGCCCGATGCCACCAGCACGCTGCGCATCTCCGATGGCATCGCCACCGGGTACGCCTACAACGGCTCGATCGCGCCGTACCGCACCGTGTTCCACGGCATGTACGCGCGCGCGGCGGAGTTCAACAACGTCGATCCGTTCAACCTCCCGCCCAAGTTCGCGGACCGGAAGGCGGCGGTGAACATGGATCAGCCCATCGACTTCGTGTCCACCAACGACATTACTGGCGGCAACAGCGGCAGCCCGGTGATCGACAAGCAAGCCCGGATCATCGGCCTGGCCTTCGATGGCAACATGGAGCAGCTGCCCAACGAGTACGTGTTCCGCACCGAGACCGGCGGCCGCACCATTGCCGTATTCTCGGGCGGCATCCTGGAGGCGTTGAAGAGCATCTACCAGGCGCAGGCGCTGCTCGCCGAGCTGGCGGGGGGCAAATGAGCGATCGCCAGGCGGTCCACGACTACATCGTCCGGAACCGGCAGCGCTTCCAGGACGAGCTCTTCGAGTTCCTGCGCATTCCCAGCATCAGCGCGGTCGCGGAGCGCAAGGGTGACACCCGCCGCGCCGCGGAGTGGATCGGGGAGCGGATGCGGACGGCCGGATTGGAGGTCTCGATCCACGACACGGCCGGCCACCCGATCGTGCTGGGCGAGTGGCGCCAGGCCGGGCCGGGCGCGCCGACTATCCTGATCTACGGCCACTACGACGTGCAGCCGCCCGAGCCGCTCGAGCTCTGGACCACTCCGGCGTTCGAGCCCACCATCCGCAACGGCCGGATCTACGCGCGCGGCTCGTGCGACGACAAGGGACAGCTCTACCTCCACGTCAAGTCGCTCGAGTCGCACCTGGCCGTGAACGGTAAGCTGCCGGTGAACGTGGTGGTGATCGCGGAGGGCGAGGAGGAGGTGGGCAGCGAGCACCTCATGCCCTTCGTGCGCGCGCACCGGGATCGCCTGGCCTGCGACGCGATCGTGATCAGCGATACCGGGATGGTGGGTGCCGGCCTGCCCACCATCGGGGCATCGTTGCGCGGCCTGGCCTACATGGAGATCCGCGTGCAGGGACCGGCGCAGGACCTCCACTCCGGCAGCTACGGCGGGGCCGTGCTCAATCCCGCCACCGCGCTGGCCCGCATCATCGCATCGTTCCACGACGCGCAGGAGCACATCGCCATCGCGGGCTTCTACGACGACGTGGATCCCGCGCCCGTGTTCCGCGCGAACATGGAGCGCGTTCCGCACGATCCCGCCGCCTTCCTCGAGGAGACGGGCTCGCCGCTGGCCTGGGGCGAGGTGGGCTATTCGACGGTAGAGCGGCTCTGGATCCGCCCCACCTGCGAGGTGAACGGGCTGCTCTCCGGCTACACCGGCGAGGGTTCCAAGACCGTGCTGCCGGCGAAGGCCATGGCGAAAGTGAGTTGCCGGATCGTGCCGGATCAGGATCCCGCGAAGATCGCGCGGCTCTTCGAGGCACACGTCCGCAAGGTTGCGCCCGCAGGCGTGACCGTGGAAGTGCTCGAGCTGCACGGCGGCCGGCCCTGGCGCGCCCGCCTGGAAGGAGCGCTGGTGGAGGCGGGAGCGCGCGCGCTGAAGTATGCGTGGGGGAAGGACGTCGTCTACGCGGGCGAGGGCGGCTCCATCCCGATCGTGCCGGAGTTCGAGGAAGTGCTGGGCGCGCCCGCGATCCTGCTCGGCTTCGGGCTGCCCGGCGAAAACGCGCATGCGCCGGACGAGTGGTTCAGCGTCGAGAACTACGAGCTGGGCACTACCGCGATGGCGGAGCTCCTGTTCGAGCTGGAGCACTATCAGCGTAGCTGAACGACCGGTTGCACCGGTAGACTCGGGGGCACGGAGGACCAACATCGTGCCCCCGGGGCATTTCCGGTCGGATCCCGATCGAGGAGCGACGAATGCCGGTCTCGAGGAAGCCGCGCGCGCGCCGCCGGGTCGGGCGGCAGGCGGTCGTCGCGGTGCTGCTGCTGGGGTGTGGCCCGGTGGTGCTGCGCGCGCAGGCGCCGGGCTTCGGCCTGGCCGCCGATGGCACACGCCGCGAGTACCTGCTGAACGACGGGTGGCAGTACCTGGAGCGCAATCCCGCCGGTCCCGAGCTGCTGGAGCGCTTCGCGGCCGAGTGGCGACCGGTCGCGCTGCCGCATACCTGGAATGCCTTCGACGCCACCGACGCCGCCCCGGGCTATCGCCGCGACGCCGGCTGGTACCGTCGCGACCTCGCGGTCGGGGATACCGCCGGCGCCCGTTACCTGCTCCACTTCGAGGGCGCCAACATCAGCACGGACGTGTTCGTCAACGGCCACCGGGCGGGCGGCCATGCGGGCGGCTACGTCGGCTTCGATGTCGAGCTCACGCCCTGGCTCGCGCCCCGCGCGCGCAACCGCATCGAGGTGCGGGTCGACAATCGCGTCGACCAGGCGATCATCCCCTCGCAGAAATCCGATTTCTTCATCTACGGCGGGATCACCCGCGACGTGTGGCTGCGGGTGCTGCCCGCCGCCCACATTGCGGCCCTGCGCATCCACACCCCGCGCGTCGGCGCGACGCGCGCGCAGGTCGCGCTCGAGATCGAGGTGCGCGGCCGTGTGGCGCGCGGTGGCGCCCTGGAAGCCGTGCTCGTCGCGCCGGACGGCCGCGTGGTGGCGCGCGCGCTCACCCGCCTCGCACTCGGCGACTCCGGGGCTCCGGTGCGGGTCGTGCTGCCCGCGCTCCGGGACCCTGTGCTGTGGTCCCCGGACGCGCCTGCGCTCTACCGGGCCACGGTCCGCCTGCGCCAGGGCGACGCGGTCCTCGACGAGTTCTCGGACCGCTTCGGCCTCCGCTGGTTCGAGTTCGTGGCGGGAGGGCCGTTCCTGCTGAACGGCAGGCGCCTGCCGCTCCGCGGCACGCACTGGCATGAGGACTACGCGGGGCTGGGCGCGGCGCTGCCGGACAGCCTGCGCCGGCGCGACCTGGAGCGCATCAAGGCCATGGGCGCCAACTTCGTGCGCCTCGCCCACTACCCGCAGGACCCGGTGGTCTACCGGGCGGCGGACGAGCTGGGCCTGCTGGTCTGGGATGAGCTGCCCTGGTGCCGCGGCGGCGTCGGCGACTCCGCCTGGCAGGCCACCACGCGGCAGCTGCTCGCGGAGCAGATCCGCCAGAACTTCAACCACCCGAGCATCATCATCTGGTCGCTCGGCAACGAGATCGACTGGCTCCCGGATTTCGCCGGTGGGGACGACACCGCGCGCGTCGATGGTTTCCTGCGCGAGCTCAACCGGCTCGCGCACCAACTCGACCCCGCGCGCCTCACCGCGTTGCGCAAGTACCCGGGCGCCGTGCCCGTAGTCGACGTCTTCTCGCCATCGATCTGGGCGGGCTGGTACTCCGGGGTGTATGCCGACTACCGGAAGGCGCTGGAAGCGTCGCGGCAACTCTACCCGCGCTTCGTGCACATGGAGTTCGGCGGCGACAGCCACGTCGGCCGCCACACGGAGTCGCCGATCGACGGCATGAGGCTGGTCCGGAGCGGCGAATGGGAGGAGGCCGCTGCCCAGGTCGCGGTCCGCAACATCGCCCAGGACGGCGACTGGAGCGAGAGCTACATCGTGGACCTGATGGACTGGTACCTGACGGCGGCCGAGGGGCTGGACTGGTTCACCGGTCACGCGCAGTGGGCGTTCAAGGATTTCGGTACGCCACTCCGGCCGGAGAACCCCATCCCGTAC
Source organism: Gemmatimonadota bacterium (assembly GCA_012027055.1). GTDB lineage: Bacteria > Gemmatimonadota > Gemmatimonadetes > Longimicrobiales > RSA9 > VEPF01. Next base: position 21,372 of record VEPF01000375.1, read on the forward strand.
GTCAACCAGAAAGGGCTGCTGGACCGCGCCGGCAACCCGAAGGATGCGTGGTACGTGTTCCGCAGCCACTGGTCCCGGACGCCGTTCTTCACCTGGATCGAGTCGCACTCCTGGACGGAGCGCTCTGGGCCGGCCGGCCAGCCCCGCACCGTGCGGGTGTGGAGCAACTGCAGCGCGGTGGAGCTGCTGCTCGATGGCGTGAGCCAGGGCGAGCGCACCCGCACGCCCGCCGACTTCCCCGCCCAGGGCCTGCGCTGGGCTGTGACGTTCGCGGAAGGAGCCAACCGACTGGCCTCCCGGTGCCGCGATGACGCGCAGGCCGCAGACTCCCTGGTCGTCAACTTCACCAGCGTGCATGCCGGCACCGCCGACCACGTTGAACTCTCCGCGCACCCGCTGGTCAATGGCAACCTGCTGATCGAGGCGATCGCCGTGGATGCACGCGGCCGCCGCGCGCTCGACTACGACCGCCGCATCTACTTTGCCCATGACGGCGCCGGCCGGCTCCTGACCGGCTACGGCACCCCGACCCGCAGCGACATCATCGAGATGGCCAACGGCCGCGCCGCCATCGAGTTCGTCCCCGGCCCGGGGCGTGCGATCATCGAAGCGCGCAACCAGGACTTCAAGGGCGCCTACCTGGTGATCCCCGGGACCTGAAACAATCCCGCCCGCCGGCTGGTGGTCGCGCCCGCGCAGTTGCCGGGAACAAAAAGAGGCGCGGCCGATCGGGCCGCGCCTGCGCGTTGCTACCGGGTCCGCCCCGGCCTCAGCCGGCCGGCTTCCGGGCCGCGTTCAGCTCCCGCTGGATCTGCTGCTTCAGCCGGATGATCCGGTCGGGATACCTGCTGCAATTCGGGGTGTTGCTGCCGGTCACGCAGCCGTTGTAGCCGAGCAGCGCCTTGCGCTCGTCCGGGGCCGTGCGCAGGTACCAGGCCAGGATGCTGGTGCCGTTGCACAGGTTCGCCTCGATGTCGTACAGGTTGCGCCCGCACCCGCGCCACCGGCCCGACCAGGAGGGCATGATCTGCATCAGGCCGCGCGCCCCCACCGGGCTGGTCGCCGTGGGCGAGCCGCCGCTCTCGTTGAGCAGGATCGAGACCACGAACGCCGGGTCCAGACCCCGGTCGTACGAGTACTCCACCAGCGGCCACGCGATCTGCCGCGCCGTGGACCGCCCCACCCCGCGCCGCCGCAGCACCTTCTCCACCGGCGCCACGTGCTGCTTGTACGTCGAGACGTACTGGACCGTGCTCGCGCCCGCCGTCCGCAGCTGGTTCATGTGCCGGCTCAGGCCTTCCAGACGCACGCGCGGCACCGAGTTCTCGGACGGGGCGCGGACCGGAGTACCCTCCGGAAGCTCCAGGTATCCCTTGGAGAAGTCGCCTACGCTGAAGCCGACCAGCATCAACGCGAGCGCCGCCAGCGGCAGGGCGCGGGCACGTTTTACCAGTCTCTCCAGATCCTCCAGGACGCCGGTGCGGACACCGGTTCCGGGGCGCCTTCTCTCGCGGAAGAGCTTCATCGCGGCCGGGTCGGGGGTGGGCGAAGAATGGCGCAATATCGAACGGCCCCGAACCACCGCGCAAGCCTTGGCGCCCCGTCCCGAAATTGCCCCGAAGATCCCCGGAGCGCACCGCCCCCGCCCGGCGCCAGGTGCCGGGGCCCCCATCCGGACCGAATCCGGCCGCGAATGCACACCGGCCCCGTAGCGAGGACGGGGCCGGTGCGGACAGAGCGAACGGACCGCGGGGTGGTGCTACCAGTCCTCGTCCTCGGGCGGGATCTCCCGGACCAGTGACAGCAGCGCCGCCTGCGGGACCACCAGGTACTTGCGGTCCTCGAACGTGATCTCCACCGCCGCACGCCGGAAAAAGATCGCGTAGTCGCCCACCCGGGCCTGCATCGGCAGGTAGCGCGGCTCGCTCCCCCCGGACCCGCCGGGCAGCTTCCAGGGCTCATCATCGATCTCGGTCGGTGCCGAGATGGGTGTGCCCGGGCCGGTGGCCACGATCGTGCCGGTCTGCTCCGCCTGGGCGTCCACCGCGCGCGGAGGCAGGGACAGGCCGACCCGGCTGCGCTCGCCCTCCTCGGGCTCGATCAGCACCCGGTCGCCCACCACGATGAGCTTCTTGCGGTTTTCCATGGCTCCGAATATCGGTCCGCGTCCGCGCCCCCCGCAAGCATCCCCGGGGTCCGTATCTCGTTGCGGTAGAATGCCCGCCGCGGGGTCGCATCCGGCCGGATCCGCTATCGGAACGCCCCGCCCGCGCGCGCAACATGCCACGGACACCACCAACGGAGGTTATGATGGCCGATGTGCAAAGCCCCCGCCGGCGCCACCTGCTGCCCCGCCGCGCTTACACCTTCTACCTGGCTCCACGCCTGGTGGACCGGGCCAAACGGGAGGTCAGCGAACCCGACATGGT
>VEPF01000084.1 GCA_012027055.1 Gemmatimonadota bacterium
TGGACCGTGCCGAAGTACCTCGATCCGCGGCTGACGGCCGGGGAGCGGGCCCGCTACTACGAGGAGGGCGGTCTGGGCTCGCAGTCCGCGCAGGCGTACTGGAATGGGCGGGCCCGCTCCCCGGCCGTCAGCCGCGGATCGAGGTACTTCGGCACGGTCCAGTTCCGCTGCTCCGGGATGTCCATCGTGTATTCCGTCTCGGCCATGATCACGATGCGTGCTCCCCGTGCGATCATCTCGTCGCGGATGTCGGGCCGGTGACCGAGCATGTAGTTCACCTGGTCGCGCACGATCGCCAGCGCCGCATCCGGCACCTTGGCCGATGCCAGGATCGGATAGCCGTTCGCGTCCGCGTGCTTCCGGTAATACGTCGTGTCCAGGTTGAACTGCGCGACCAGCGCCGGCGGCGGGGCTGTCACCGCGTACGTCAGGTAATCCTCCACGATCGGCCTGGGCCGCGATTCCGGCAGCGGACGCGGCTGGTATGGCGCCAGCTGTGTCGGCGGCTGCCAGCCCGGCGGTGCGCAATCCGGGATCCGCGGCCGCGGCGGATCGGTCGTGCCCGGCACGCCCGGCGCGTCCGGCGGAGTCACGGCCTGCGCCGGCGCCTGCGGCCACGGACAATCGATCAGCGCGGGCCGCTCGCGCGGCAGCGCCGCCCCGGGTCCCAGCGCCGCCAGCAGCCGATTGACCTGCTGCGTCAGCGCCCGCAGCTCGGCCCGCAGCTCCAGCAGCGCTCGCCGCTGATCCAGCGTGTCCGGTACGGCCTGAGCGTACGCCGGCAGCGGGCGGGTCGCGACCACGAGCATGCCGGCCAGCGCCAGCCACAATGGGACTGCAATTCTGCGCATGTGCGCCACCCTGGCGGAGTCTCGCGGCCGCAGCAGGACCATCGTGCAGCAGCGCTTCGGACGGATCGGACAAACTACTGCTGGCCTGCTCGGCGCACCATCGTGGCTGGCGCGTTCTGGGCCGCGCGCTTCGTGCCGTCCTGGATTGCCGGGTCCCTGCACCGCCAGACGCTCCGCCGACGTCGCGCGTACGCCAGCAGGATCAATGCTTCGTACTCGCCCGATGGCATGGTCATCCGCTATTACCTGCGCGCTGCGACGTCAGCCCCCGCCCGCATCCTGATCACCAGCGCTCGCGGCGAGGAAGTCGCCCGGCTCGAGGGCAGCGGCAAATGCGGGGATCAATACCGTCGTGCGGAACGCGCGCATCCGGCCCGCCCGCGCGGCCGCGGGGGCGATCGCCGATTCCCGCTCTTCGCGCCCGTCAGCGTCCGCCTCGATGGCGGCACGGGACGACAGCGCGGCTCGCGCCTCTGCCGCGCAGATGCGGCCCAGGGCCCACGCGGCATGCCCGCGCACGAGCGGTTCCGGATCCGCGAGCGCCGCTCGGTGTCTTCGTGCCCTTTCGCCACCGGCGGCCCCGCTCTCCTCACCGCGCTGCCGGTCTCGCCTCTTTCAGATAGTCGACTATCCCGGCATAGATCTTTTCCGCCAGTTGCTGCCGGAACGCCGGGTCGGCGAGCTTCTCCTCGTCTTCCGCATGGCTCAGGAAGGCCTGCTCAACCAGTACGGCTGGCAACTGCGAGGTCCGGGTGACGGTATAGTTGAATGCCCCCACGACCCCGAACTCCTGGAGGCCGGTCTCGAGCAGCCTGTCGTAGATGGCCTGTGCCAGCGGTGCCCAGAACGGATTGTGCCAGTAAGTGCTGGTCCCTGACACGGAGAGATAGCCGCGACCACCGGCATTCGCGTGAATGGCGATCAGCATGTGGGCACCCCAGTCAATGGCCTTCGCGCGCTTCTCCAGCAGACCCATGTCCTTGTCGGAGTCCCTCACCTGCAGCACCTCGGCCCCCATGGCTGCGCACAGCTCACCCAGCCGGAACGAGACATCGAGGTTGATGTCCTTCTCCTCCAGTCCCGACAGCCCGATTGCGCCCAGGCCCGAACCGCCGTGGCCGGCCTCGATGGCGATCTTCAATCCGGCTAGTGGTTTGGCCGCGGACGGGTCATACTCCGGCGGGTACTTGACACTGAGCACCAGGCTGCCCCCGCTGGGCCTGATGTCGTAGCCCCAGATACTCTCGGTCTTCAGGTGCACGTAGACACGGAATGTCTCAGGCGTTGACTGCTCCCAGGTGAGCTTGTCGATCACCTTGCGCCCCGTCCTGTGGGTTACCCAGGTGGCAGCTGACTCGGCGCCATACAAGGTGACGACCAGTCTCCTGCCGTCGGGGTCAGGGTAGACCTCGTAGGGTACCGGCTCGAGGTACGGGATCGAGACCACATCTCCGGCTGCCGACGGTCCGCATGACATGCTGGTGAGGCTGTAGACCGGCTGTGACCTGTTGCCCTCCATCACTTCCACATCGTTCTCACCGATGAAGCCGGTCTCGGTGTTGCTCAGCCTTATCCGGTAACTGGAGCCCGTCTTCCCGTTGACCTTGAGGACGACGCCGGGGCCGAGCTCCGAGCGGATCGGTCCCCCCAGCCTGGGCGCTCCGAGATTGTATACCAGCCTCGAATCGGCGTTCTTGACCTTCACCAGCGGGAAGTCCTCGGGGTTTCTCACGATGATGGTTCTGGCATAGGCAGGCCTGTATGCCTCCTTCACCGGAGCTCCCGCCGCCGGGACGAGCCTGACCGACAGGGTATGGGCAACGCCGGTCGCGAGGCCCCGAACCGGGACTTCTGCCCGGTAGATGCTGTAGTCGGCAAAATCCTCCCTGACGGACCTGATGCTTCGCTTGCCCGGCTGCACATCGATCCAGGCCTCCTGCCCTTTCGAGCCCCTGAAGCTGACCTTCACCAGCTCCTCCGGCAGCAATTCCATATCGGCTGCCGGTTCGATGGAACCGCTCTCCACCCAGAGCGGGTAGGGCTGCCGGGTCGTGTCGCGCTTTTCAAAGAAGATGACATGCTCGCAGACAGCCGTGCTGCCATCAGGGTAGGTCGCCTCGGCCGTTATTCTGTTCACGCCCTCGTTGAATGAAACGGTCGCAAAGAAGACTCCCGTCCGGTATTGCTTCACTGCCTGGCCATTCATGCGCACGGCGGCAGGGTATGCGCTCATGCTCAGGACGTCGAACCGGGGTTGGTTCGTCACCGGCTCGGGAACCCTGAGGAACTTCACCCAAGGCGAACCGCCGCCGGTGCTGTCGCACCGGGTCGGTGTGCCTGCCACCAGCTTCGCAGCCGCAGTTGCCCGATCTGCGGCGGCGCCAGGAACCGGGCTGCGGTCCAAATTCCCGGCAGTGGCGCAGCTCGCAAACGTGCCCAGCGCGATCACCGGAACTACCCGCTCGAGATAGCGCACCAGTGCGAGTGCCCTTGAACCGGACGTCGGGGATTCAGGCTGCACAATCCCCTCCTGAGGGGTGGGGGTCTTCAGGCGTTCGAGACGCGCCGAAATCAGGATCGGCGAGCGAGCGTGCGCAGGCAAGGCCGCGGCAGCGCGAAAGCAAACCCGCGCCCTGTCAACACCTGGCTGCTCGTAACCACCGTGCAGCTTCACGCATGATCGAGAGCGCACGTCCTGGTCAAACGACGTACACTGATCACGTGACCTCCAGTTACAGCCTGTTCCGGAGGGCATGATTGCACGAACACGAAGAGAGATCCGGACGCGACCCCGGCGAGGAGGACCTGGAAATCCGGAGCTATTCCTCCTCCGGCTCCTGAGGAAAAGGCTGAAGCCAAAGCGCTTTCTTCTCAGAATACATGAGGGACACAACCATACTGGAGGTTCCAGGAATGACACGGCCCACACGCTTGCCGCTCAAGGCAGCAAGATTCTTGTTGCTGTCAGGCATCGTTGTGCCCTTGATCGCGGGAACCGCTTCCCGCGCACCTGAGGGAACCGTTGTGGATGGCACGCTGGGTGACGTCCGCCTCATTACCGGCGACGTACTCGAGCTCGAGTTCTCGAGCCCGGTTCTTGACGACGCCGACGCGCAGGCAACATTCGCCATTCTCATCGACGGCAAGGAAGTCGAGTGGAAGTATCTCTCCTATTTCGCTTTTGGAGATTATGCCGACAGGCCAGTCGTCAACGTGCGCCTGAAACACGCGCTTGACATCGGCCAGATCCGCGCCCGCTGCCGCGAAAACGACGCGAACGCTGAATACGACCGTACCGAAAACACGGTCGGACCTCGCACTGCATCAGGCATAGCCGTCAAGGCTGGCAACATTACCAGAGTCCCGACATGGCACTCGTTCTACCTGGAACGATCTCAAGGCTACATGTCCAGGTTCTGGACCTATGCTTCGCGCAAGGCCGGCAACGGTGCGGCCATGTCGGTTCTTGGCGACGGCCTTCAGGACTTCGGCAGCGACAAGTACGATTTCACAGATGCCCGGCAACCGAAGTACACGGACGAATACGTGGCGAGAATGGTTGGCGAAGGAACCAACAAGCTTCTCGGCCGCGCCGAATACCTGTCTCTGCCGATGATCTATGCGGGCTACAGGGCCCTGGTCGTAGGCCCGACCCAATCGGTTTATGAAGCGCCTGAATACCGCGAGCTCTACAAGCACGGCCAGACCCGGGATGTCTTCACCCGCAGGATGATCAAGGCCACCGAGGTTCCTGGCAACTTCAACCCTGCAACCGGCAAATACCTCAAGCCCTACATCGTCGGCACAGCCGCCGCCATCATGCGTCATTACGCACCCAT
>VEPF01000301.1 GCA_012027055.1 Gemmatimonadota bacterium
CTCCCGGTCCGCGAGCGGATCCTTCGGCAACAGCTGCTCCCCCAGCTCGGACTCCAGCCGCGCCACCAGCGCCGACAGCACCGCCGCTTCCGCTTCCGCCAGCTCCACCAGCTCGGCATCTTCACCGGCCGCGATGAGCGCTCGCGCTTCCTGCAATGCGGACCGCCCCCGCGCCAGCGCCGTCGCGGTTTCCACTACCGGCTGCAGCTCCGCGTGCTCGCGGGCCACCTTGCGGTAGCCGTCCCGATCCGCCAGCACGGACGGGTCTGCCAGCCGTTCGCTCAGCTCCTCGAACCGCCGCTTCAGCTCCGGTACCCGCGCTTCCCAGTTCATCCCGGTCCCCAGATGTCGAAAGAGCCGGCTTGACCGGCTCTCTCCTCATGCCTTCTTGGCCCTCTGACCCTCGCCCCACTTCTGCCGGAAGCGCTCGACCCGCCCCGCCGTGTCGATCAGCTTCTGCTTCCCCGTGTAGAACGGGTGGCACACGGAACAGATATCCGTATGGATGTCCTTCGCCGTGCTCCGGGTCTCAAACTTGTTGCCGCAGGCGCAGTGCACCGTTGCGGTCTTGTAGTTGGGGTGGATCCCCTCTTTCATCAGGCCCTCCGCGTGCCCCTGTACAGACTGGTAATTATACCGGATCAGATACCGGCCTTCAAGGGCACGGAGTCGCCCCCATCCACCTCCACCTCCCGCTTCTCCGCCGCGGCCTGGTACGCCACCGCCACCAGGCGCATCAGATCCGCCTGCTCGGTCGGCGGCCCGGCGTTGCTGCCGCCTCGCAGCACGCCCCCCAGGAAATCCTGCAGCTGGTTCCGGTAGGACGCCGTATACGGGTTCTCGCGGTACACGGGGAGCTGCGGCGTGACGTCGATCATCCCGGTCTCGAATTCCTTGAAGACGGAGAGCGGTGCGATCGTTCCGGAGCCGCGGGTGCCCAGGATCCGGAGGCTGTGAGCGTCGCGGTTGGCTACCAGGCTCCAGCTGACGGACAGCCAGATGCAGCCCCCGCCGGCGAGACGCAGCATGACGGTAGCCGCATCCTCCACCTCCATGCCGGGCGGCTGGAAGGTGTTGGCGGACACGCTGGCGACTCTGGGGAAGCCCAGCAGCCACCAGGCCAGGTCGAGGATCTGCACCCCGAGGTCCATCAACGCGCCCCCGCCCGCGGTGCTGCGGCGGTGTCGCCAGGTCGGCCGGAGGAGGCGCATGCGGCGGTTGAGCCACGCGCCCTGGGCGAGAAACAGGTCGCCGAGCTCGCCGCCGGCCGCAAACGGCTTCAACGCCTGGGCGTCGGGCCGAAAGCGGCTGTTCATGGCCACCTGCAGGATGCGGCCGGCGGCGTCGGCCGCCGCGAGCACCCTGGCGGCCGCCTCCGGGGTCATGGCCAGCGGCTTCTCCACCAGGGTGTGCTTGCCGGACTGCAGGGCCGCGATGGCCTGGGTTTCGTGCAGGTGGTTGGGCGTGCAGATCACCAGTGCGTCCAGGTCCGACGAGCTGAACACCTCGTCGTCCGACTGGAAGACGCGCGGGATGCCGAAGCGCGCGGCGATGGCCCGGGCCTTGCCCCGGTCGACGTCGCACACGCCGACCAGCTCCACGTTGTCCAGCTGGCTGAGAACGGGCAGGTGCACCACCTGTGCTATGGACCCCAGCCCGAGCAGTCCGACCCTGACCTTCCTGGCCTCCGCCATCACTTCCCCCCGCTCTGTTCGCTGCTGCGCGCACTGGGGAGCATGAGGACCGCGCCGAGCCGGATCCCCGGATAGCGGACATCGCTCACCAGGCTGTAGCGCATTTCGCCGTAGACGCGCAGGCGCGACGCGAGTTCGTATTCGGCCCCGGCCATGAAGGCCACACCCGCCGCGGTGGAGTCGAGCAGGTCCTCGACGAAGGTGCCGGCGATCGCATCCCCGCGTCCGTTCAGCGCGTGCAGACCCGCGTTCACGCCCACGAACGTGAGCACGTCGAGCGGGGTGGTCCACACGTATTGCGCGTCCACTCCGAGCGAGATGTCGCTCCAGTGCACGGTCCCGAGGTCCTCGGCGGTGATCTCCACGCCCTGTTGCTGCAGCACCGGTAGCCGGGCGAGCCGGTTCGCGAGGCGGGCCAGCTCGGCGTGCCGGAATTCGGAGCTCCAGTAGCCGATGGTCGGGACGATGCGCACTGCCGGTCCCAGGTACCCGAGATCGAAGCGCATGCTGAACAGCGGTGTGGCCCGCACCCGGGTGGGCCAGATGTAGCCGTAGTCCAGGCCGACGCCGCGGAACGCGAGGTTCTCGTAGTCGTAGTCGGCCAGGTCCTGGGCTTGCAGCGCGCCAGGGATGAGCAGCAGCAATGCGGCCAGGGTCGTGGGTTTCATGCTCAGTATGCCCGCTCGATGCTGGTGTCGGTGTAGTACGCTCGGAGAATCTCCCGGTACGATTGGCCGGCCCGCGCCCGGCCCATGGCGCCGACCTGGCACATGCCGATGCCGTGGCCCCAGCCGCCGCCTTCGATGGTCAACCGCTCCACCTGCCCCCTCGTCCTGCTGATCGCGAGCGCCGACAGCAGCGAACTGTTCAGGATGGCCGAACCGGGGGCGGGCCGCAGCAGCCAGCGGATCGAGTCGCCCCGCAGCGTGAGCTTCTTGCCGTTCACGGTCAACTGGACGATGGCGCGCTCTCCAGCGCCAGGACGCCTGGTGAGCCGCACGTCGCTCACCCGGCGGGCCTCGGTGATGGCGTTCGCGGTGTGGGCCGCGAGCGTCTGGCCGAGCACCGCGAGCAACTGCGCCCGCGTCCATTCGGTGCGCCAGCGGAAGCGGCTGGAACTCTCGCAGTAGTAGCTGTCCGTACCGGGGATCCGGTCCGAGACGCCGCGCAGGTACGGTTGCGGCGACCGGTTGGGCCATGACTGCTCGATGTCGGCGGTGTGGCCGCCGCAGGTCGAGCTGTAGTACGCCATGATCGGCTGACCCCGGTACGTGACGATTTCGCCGCGCGTGGACCGCACCGCCCGGCTGACGATGCTGTCTTCGTCCGCCTGGCCGCCGTAGACCTGATCCAGGATGGTGGCATAGAAATCGAATCCCAGTTCCTCCCGGCCACCCAGGTTACCGATCGCGTACGTCCGCGCGGCCACTGCCTGCGCTTTCAGCGCTTCGATCTCCTCGGCCGGACGCCTGCCCATCTCGCGCGGCACCACTCCCAGCAGGTACTGCTCCAGTTCCACCACGTTCACGGCGCTGATGCGGTCCTCACCGCGCGCGCTGATGATGGCCGACCCGCGATAGCGGCGGCCCGCGATGTCCACGAAGTCACCTGCGGTGGTCGTGACCCGCACCGGCAGGTCGTACGCTTCCGTGCTGCTCCCGTGGACAACCTGCACGCGCTGCCCGGCCGCACGTCTCAGTTCCCATGGCTCGCCGGCGTTCCCGCGCGCCAGCACCTCACCCGTGAGGCGCCGCAGCTCGAATGGCGCGGGCGCCCCGACCGCAACCGCGGGCGTGTCCACGGCGATGCCCACCCGCACCATGGGCGCGTCGCGGCGCACTTCGCCGGTCACCGGCACCAGCGGCCGGCGGAGCTCGCGCACCGGGCCCCGTCCACCCAGATGCTCCCCGCGGCTGCACGCCGCCAGGACCACGCAGATGAACGTGGCGCGCCAGTTCACGGCAGCGCTTCGCGCATGGCCGCGCGCGCCTGCTCGAGTGTGAAATCGATGTCCGCTGCGGTGTGCGCCATGGACAGGAACGCTGCCTCGAACGGTGACGGCGGCAGGAATACGCCGCGGCGCAGCAGCCCGCGGTGGAACCGCGCGAAGAAGCCGGTGTCCGCGTCGGCCGCCGTGGCGAAGTCGCGCACCGGGCCCGCTACGAAATGCCAGCCGAACATCCCGCCAGCCGCTGCTCCCCAGAACGGGAGGCCGTGCTCGGCCGCGCACTCCCCGATCCCCTGCACCAGCCGGTTGGCGAGCTGCTCGAGCTGCGCGTACGGTTGCGCCTCGCACAGCAGCCGCAGCTGGGTGCGGCCGGCGGCCATGGCCAGCGGATTGCCGGAGAGCGTCCCGGCCTGGTAAACCGGCCCCGCCGGCGCTACCAGCGCCATGAGTTCGCGCCGCCCCCCGTAGGCACCGACCGGCAGTCCGCCGCCGATCACCTTGCCCATGGTGGTGAGGTCGGGAGTGATCCCGAAGCGTGCCTGGGCGCCCCCGTAGGCGACGCGGAAGCCGGTCATTACCTCATCGAAGATCAGCAGCGCGCCGTACCGCGTGGACAGCGCACGCACGAACGGCAGGAAATCGTCAGTTGGCGGGATGAACCCGGAGTTGCCGATGATGGGCTCGACGATCACGGCCGCGATCTGCGTGCCGTGGTCGGCGAAGATCTGCTCGAGCGCGGTCCGATCATTGAAGGGCGGCGCCAGGGTGAGTTGCGCCAGGGCCCGGGGCACGCCGGGCGAGTCGGGCAGGCCCAGAGTGGCCACCCCGCTTCCCGCCTGTACCAGGAAGGAATCGCCGTGCCCGTGATAGCAGCCTGCGAACTTGACGATCAGGTCGCGGCCCGTGGCCGCGCGCGCCAGCCGCACGGCCGACATGGTCGCTTCGGTCCCGCTGTTCACGAAGCGGACCAGCTCCACCGAGGGCACGGCAGCGATCACGTCCTGCGCCAGCTCCTCTTCCCCGGCGCACGGCGCCC
>VEPF01000440.1:0-4108 GCA_012027055.1 Gemmatimonadota bacterium
CGACGCCCACGTGCGGGCCGACACGGTCGCCGACGAGTGCGAGGGCTTCGGCTCCGGCCTGCTGGCGCGGATCGGGCGCGCGGCGGATCCGCTCTCGAGTGCCGAGCACATCCTGCTCTCGAACCTGATCGTGCGTGCCTGGGGCGCCGGGCAGGACCTGGACCTGCCCGCGCTGGTGCGGCAGGTGGCCGACCCGCCCATCCGCAAGCTGGGCGTCTTCGAGCTCGACACCTTCATGCCGCCGAAGGACCGCATGGCGCTCGCGGTGCAGCTCAATGCCCTGCTCGCGTCGCCCTCGTTCGCCCCCTGGATGATGGGCGTGCCGCTCGACATGGACCGCCTGCTGTACGACGACGCGCACCGCCCGCGCGCCGCCGTCATCTGCCTCGCCCACCTCTCCGAGCCCGAGCGCCAGTTCGTGGTCACGCTCGTGCTCTCCCGCATGGTCGGCTGGATGCGCCGTCAGCCGGGTACCTCCGAGCTGCGCGCGCTGGTCTACATGGATGAGGTCGCGGGCTTCGCGCCGCCCACCGCGGAACCGCCCTCCAAGAAGCCGATGCTCACCATCTTCAAGCAGGCCCGGGCGCACGGCGTGGGCATGGTGCTGGCCACCCAGACCCCGGTGGACCTGGACTACAAGGCCATGGCCAACGCCGGGACCTGGCTGATCGGACGGCTGCAGACCGAGCGCGACAAGCTGCGCATCCTGGAGGGGCTGCGTTCGGCCGCGGGCGGGACCGACATCGACGAGCTGGACCGGCAGATCGGCGCGCTCGGACCGCGCCAGTTCCTGCTGCACTCGGCGCGCGGTGGCGCGCCGCGGCGTTTCGCCACGCGCTGGGCCATGTCGTTCCTGCGCGGCCCGCTCACGCGCGCCGAGATCGAGCGGCTGACCGCGGACGACCCGGAACGCGCCGGCGCCGCGCGCGAAGCGGAGCTGAACGCCGGCGGCATGACGACGTCGTCGCCTGCGGCACCACCGCCGGCCGCGGCCGAGAACGAAGTGACGCTCGCACCCGCAGCCCCGGCCGGCGTGCGCGTCCGTTACCTGGACCCGGCCGCGCCGTGGGGCGCGGAGGTGGGCGTGCGGCCGGAGTCGCGGCGGCTGCAGGCGGCGGTGACCGCGCGCGTGCGGCTCCGGTACGACGACGCCACCGCCGGCATCGATCACGCCGAGACGTACGAGTGCGTGTTCTTCCCGCTCACGGATGCGCCCGTTCCCGAGGACGCGCGCGCCGTGGACTACGACGAGCGGGACCTGCGCCCGAACGCCCCGGCCGGCGCGCTGTACGTGCTGCCGGATGCGCCCATCGACAAGGCCACGTACTTCAAGGAGCTGGAGCGCCGGCTGCGCGATCACCTGTACCGCACACGCAGCATCGAGGTGCTGTTCAATGCCTCGCTCAAGCTCTTCTCGCGCGCCGGCGAGGGCCGTGACGCGTTCGCCGAGCGCTGCCGGCGCGCCGCCGCGGAACGGGCCGAGTCGGAGGCGGCGGGTTTGCGCGACCGCTATCGGCAGCGGCTGGAGCGGCTGGACGCGCAGCAGCGCGCGGCCGATGACCGCGTGCGCGAGCTGAACGTGGACACGAAGCAGCGCATGCAGCAGGAGATCGTGGCCGGGGCGGGCCAGCTGCTCTCCATGTTCCTGGGCGGGCGCGCGCGCCTCGGCTCGCTCGCTTCCGCCGCGTCCCGGCGCTCGACCACGCGGCGCACGCAGGAGCGGCTGGACACGGCCCGCGGGAAGGTCGAGGACATCGGCGAGCAGCGCACCGCGCTGGAGCAGGACCTGGCCGATGAGCTGGGCGAGATCCAGGAGAAGTGGTCCGCCACCGCGGACGGCATCGAGACGCGGGCCATCCCGCTCGAGCAGAGCGATGTGACCGTCGAGGAAGTGGTGCTGGTATGGCTGCCGGCATGAGCGGCGCCCCCGGGCATCGACTGCCCGCCGGGACGCGGCCGGGTGGCGTGACCCTGCAGGTCGCGGACCTCGCGCGCTCGCTGGCGTGGTACGACACGGTGCTGGGACTGCGTGCCACCGAGCGCGCGGACGCGTCGGCGGTGCTCTCGGCGGTGGGAGACCGTGCGTCCCTGGTCGTCCTGCACGAGCGGCCCGGGGCGGCGGCGGTGCCGCGCTCCGGCAGACTGGGCCTCTACCACTACGCGCTGCTGCTGCCGGACCGCGCGGCCCTGGGCCGCTTCCTCGCACACGCGTCCGGCCTGGGCGTGCCCATCGGGAGCGCCGACCACCTGGTGAGCGAGGCGCTCTACCTGCAGGACCCGGATGGCCTCGGCATCGAGGTCTATGCCGACCGTCCGCGCGCCAGCTGGCGCATGGTCGGCGGGCAGCTGCAAATGGCCACCGACCCGCTGGACGTGGCAGGCGTGCTGCGCGCGGGCGGGGGCGAGCCGTGGACCGGGATGCCCGCGGGCACGACCGTGGGACACCTGCACCTGCAGGTCGGCGACCTGGCGCGCGCCGCCGCGTTCTACCAGCACGCGCTCGGCCTCGAGCTCACCGTCGGCAGCTACCCCGGCGCGCTCTTCCTCGCGGCCGGCGGCTACCATCACCACCTCGGGCTCAACACCTGGGCACGCTCCGCGCCGCCTGCGGGCCCGGAGGACGCCCGGCTGCTCGAGTGGGAGCTGGTGCTGCCCGAGCGGACGGACCTGGAACGGGCGCTCGCAAGCATCGCCGCCGCGGGCTATCCGGTGGCGCGCACCGAAGCCGCCGCCCGGGTCCGGGACGAGTGGGGGACGGTGCTGCTGCTCCGGAGCGAACGCACGGACTGAAAGAAACTGCCGCCCACGATGCCGAACGGCGCCGGCGGAGTCCCGCCGGCGCCGTCTGCGTTCCGGAACGCCGCGCGCGCTACTTCGCGGGCTTCATCAGCTCCTCGAACTTCACTTCCTTGTAGCCGGCCGGGATCTCGAACACTTTCGGGTCCACGGCCTTCGTGCTGATGTTCCGGGTCTCGCTGGTGACCTTCAGAATGTTGGCCTGAGGCGGCTGCTCCGCCTCGGCCGGCTGCTCCTCCTGCTTCTTCGCGCCCAGCCGGCCCGCCAGCCCGCCCAGCATGCCCTTGCCCGCCGCCTTCAGCACCCCGCCGCTCTTCGGCTTCTCCACCGCCGTCGCCAGCTCGCGATCGAACTTCTGCTCCGGCGCCACCGCCACGAAGTAGACCACGCTGCGCAGCGGCGCGCCCTCGACCTTGCGCGCTTCCTTCACGGACTGCTCGAAGGCCACGTCCACGCCCTCCTTGCCCGCGAACGCGGCCGCGATCGCCTTCGTCATGGCGGATTCCGAGCTGGCCCAGTCCTGCGCCGAGGCGCTCTGGTACGACCGCATGGCCTGGTAGATCGGCGCGCTCTTCGAAGCCCACAGGTCGGTCAGCACCACCAGCGTGCCGCCCTTCTCCCGCGCCGTGGCGCCCTCCGGCGTGAACTCGCCTTCCATCTGCATGGTCAGGTAGAACCGCTCCGCGTCATAACCCGCGATCTTCTCGGTCTGGTTTGCCGGCTCGACCGAGAACTTGAAGTTCATCTTGGTCTCGCCGCCCTGCTGACCCGCCTTGGCCTGCTCGTTCTTCAGCTGCGCGGCCGCGGCCTGCACCTGCGCGGTCATCTGCTCGAAGGTCAGCGAGGTGTAGGTCTTCGCGTCGTGGTCCAGCGTGATGAAACGCTTGCCATCCAGGTCCACGATCGTCGACGACTTGTCCATGTCCGTGCGCATCCGGGCGCCCTTGATGGATGTCTTCTGCACGCCGTCCAGCGAACCGCCGCCCAGCTTCGCGGCCGCCTTCATCATCGTGCCCATCGCGCCCGGGAAATCGAGCTTGGTCACGGTCTCGTACTGCACGTCCTGCGCGTGCACCGGCGCCGGTGCCACCACGGCCGGCAACACTAACAGGACTGCGGCGGCAATGCGGAACGGTCTCATGGGCTCCTCCGGAGGATGGGCAGCCAGCGCGCGGGTCGCGGGGTGGGACCGCGGCGCTTCGGTTGTTGGGTCCACCGGCAATGACACCGGCGACAGGCGAATTATCGGCAGAGCCGTGTCCGAGCGTCAAGGCGCCGCCCGCCGGCGCCGCCCCGGCGCCGCGCCAGGTCC
>VEPF01000440.1:4118-4673 GCA_012027055.1 Gemmatimonadota bacterium
GTCAATCCGGCCGGCGATTTGCCATATCGCAGGGAGGTTTCGTCCCCCAGGAGTGCCGGCCGCGCCGGCACCCGCCGCCAGGAGGTGCTTGATGAGTCACACCTGCAGGACGCTCGATGGAACCGCCATCCCGCTCGCCGACCGGGAGGTGGCGGAGCTGCGCTCGCTGCTGCGCGGCGCGCTGCTCACGCCGGGCGCGCCCGACTACGACCAGGCGCGCGCCATCTGGAACGGCATGATCGATCGCCGTCCCGCGCTGATCGCCCGCTGCGAAACGCCGGCCGATGTGGCGCACGTACTTCGCTTCGCGGCGGAGTACCGGCTGCTCACCGCGGTCCGCGCGGGCGGCCATCACATCGCGGGCAACTCGGTGGTTGACGAAGGGCTGGTCATCGACGTCTCGCCCATGCGCTCGGTGCAGGTGGATGCCCGGCGTCGGATCGTGCGGGGCGGCGCCGGCTGCCGACTCGCGGAGATCGATGCCGCCACCCAGGCGCAGGGACTCGCCACGCCGCTCGGCATCAACTCCACCACCGGCGTGGCCGGACTCGCGCT
>VEPF01000410.1:0-2116 GCA_012027055.1 Gemmatimonadota bacterium
CGATCGGGAAATTCCGCCGCCGGCCCCGCCCGCGGGGCCCACCCCGGCCGAAGACGGAGATCAGCCCCGCCAGAATGATCAGTGGCACCAGGATGCCGTTCAGGTTGTAGCCGCGGGGCGGGCGCCGTTCCGGCAGCGGTGGGATGTCACCCGACAGCTCGAAGCCGAATCGCTGCGCATATTGCCGGGCCAACGCTGTCACACCGGTCCGGATCCCCTGACCGTAGTCGACCTGCCGGAAGGCGGGGATCACGAAATCGTCCGCGAACGCTCCCGCTTCTGCGGCGGTGATGAAGGTGTTCGTGCCCAGGCCGGTCTCGATGCGTAGCGCGCCGCGCCCGGTGGCAGACGTCTCTTTCGGCACGACCAGGAAGATCAACCCGGTATTGCGCGCGGGATCTCCGGGCTGGCCGCTCCGTCCCACGCGCCAGCCCCGGCCCAGCTCCAGCGCCAACCGGTCCGCCGTTCGGCCCAGCAGCGTCGGCAGGGTGACCACCACCATTTCCCCGCCCGATTTCGCCCGGACCTCGTCGATGACGCGCGTTATCGCCGCTTCATCGTCCGGAGAAAGGATGCCGGCGAAGTCGTTGACGTACCCGGTCGGCTTCGGCAACGGCTGCTGGCCGTGTACCCACCCGGCCGGAAGTGCCGCGCCGGCGAGAACCAGGAGCAGCGCCCAGAGCTTGCGTGAGGTCATGTGCGCCTCTGGACGCAACCGCAGTGCCGCGTCGATCTGCCGTTTCGGCGCGGGGGCGCAGCTTGCGGCGGGGCGCCGGGAACCCAACATTTGTTTGAGCGTAAGTACTTGCAGGACCCTACGTTGGAAGTGTGGTGCCGGATGCGATGCGCTGCTTCCCTGCTGCTGACGGTGGCAATGGTCGGGGGAATTCCCAAGGCCGGCGCTGCCGGAGTGACGGCCGGGAATACCATTCGCGAAATCGCCGATCCCCGCGCGGTCGGGATGGACCCCGCCGTGCTGCGGCGCATTGACAGGCTGATCAACGAAGCGATCGCGGCGCAGGTCACCCCGGGGGCGGCGCTGGCGATCGGCCGCAAGGGGCAGGTGGTGCGGCTGCGCGGGTACGGTCGGACCGAGTATGGCCGCCGGGGCGTCCGGGTGACGGAGCACACGCTGTACGACCTGGCATCGCTCACGAAGTCGGTCGGCACGACCAGCGCGGTGATGCTGCTGGTGCAGGATGGTCGCCTCGACCTGGACCGGCAGCTGGCCGACTACCTCGAGGAATGGCGGGCTGCGGCGGACCGCCGGACCATGACCGCGCGCCGACTGCTGACTCGCACAACCGGGCCTCCGCCAGGGGGCCGGCTTCCGGGCGTGGGCCACGACCGAAGCCGGATCCCGGCGTTCATGGCGCAGATCAGGCTGCTCGCGCCGCCGGGGAGCAAGTCCGAGTACAGCGATTACGGCATGATCCTGTTGGGCGCGCTGGTCGAGCGCATCACAGGGGAGCGGCTGGACGCTTTCCTGGACCGGAACCTCTGGCTGCCGGCCGGGCTGAGCGAGACGGGATTCGTGCCGCTCCGCTGGCGGGAACAGGACTCGGGTTTCCGGTTGACGATGAGCCGGCGAGCGCTGCTGGCGCGCATCGCGCCGACGGAGCGCACGCCGGCGCGCGGCGTGATCCGGGGCGTGGTGCACGATCCGCTGGCCTACCGGCTGGACGGCGTGGCGGGCAATGCCGGCCTGTTCAGCAGTGCGTACGACCTGGCCCAGTTCGCTGAGCTGCTGCTGGAAGGTGGGCGAAATGGTGTCACCCGGATCTTCCAGCCGGACGTGCTGGGGAGTTTCCTCACGCGCCCGTCCCGCGAAGCGCGGTTCGCGCTGGGATGGGAGCTGGCGCGCGAGGATGGGCCTTCGGGCGGGCTGTTCCCAGCCAGCTCGTACGGGCACACCGGTTTCACGGGCACTTCCATCTGGATCGATCCCGAACACGACCTGTACGTGGTGCTGCTCACCAACCGTCTGAATCCGAACGCGAGCGAGCACCGGCACGTGAAGCTGCGCAAGGACGTGCACGACGCCGTGCAGCGAGCGTTGCTGCCGGCCGGGTAGCATGCTCCGGGCTGGGCAACGCGTGGGGCCGCGGCTCAGCCG
>VEPF01000410.1:2126-4669 GCA_012027055.1 Gemmatimonadota bacterium
GGCCATCGCGGGGGGCCGCGCCTCTGCCGCGCCGCGCCCCCACGTGCTGCAAAGGCCTGGCGGCGGTGTCAGCTGCCGCGCGGCAGGACCACCGGCGGCTTGACGCGGGCGCGCTGCGTGAGCCGCTTGCCGGCCGCTTCCAGGGTCACGGCGTACTCGCCCGGCGGGTACGTCTGCTCGCGTCCGCGGCGCAGGTCCCACACGATTCGCTGCAGGCCGGCGCGGGCTGGGGCCTTGAGCGTGCGCACCGCGGTGCCGGTGCTGTCGCTGATGGTGATGGTGACGCTGTCCGTGCCGGTGGCCCGCAGCCACCAGTTGATGGTGATACCGTTCGGCTCGTTGGGCGTCCTGAGGATGTCATCGCCGAAGAGCTCGTAGTTTCCCCAGCCGCTTTCCACGCGGTAGCCCCTGGGCTCGATGGCGAACAGGTATGCGTCATCGCCCAGGATCGCTTCCGACAGCTCCTGCAGCGGCGTCACGTCCGTGATCCACAGGCCGCGCCCGTGAGTGCCGACGACCAGATAGTTCTCGCGCGGGTGCACCATCAGGTCGCGCACCGGCACGGTGGGCATGTTGGCCTTCAGCCGTGCCCAACGGATCCCGCCGTCGATCGAGACGAACAGGCCGCGATCGGTGCCCAGGTACAGGAGATTGGGGTTGCGCGGGTCATCGGCGATCACATTGGCGGCCGCGGCCGCCGGCAGGGATGCGGCGAGCGAGCGCCAGGTGCCGCCGAAATCGTCGGTGCGGAACACGTAGGGGCGCGCGTCGTCCCGGTGGAAACCGGTGATGGTGACGAAAGCGGTCCCGGCCGCGTGGCGCGATGGGGCCACGCGCGTGACCCAGAAGTTCGCCGGCGCGCCGGCCGCCACCAGTGCGGCCGTGACGTCCGTCCAGCTGCCGCCGGCGTCGCGCGTCACCTGGACTTTGCCGTCATCGGTGCCGGCCCAGATCACTCCTGCGGTGTGTGCCGATTCCGCCAGCGTGGTGATGGTGCAGTACTGGATATTGCCGCTGCCGTTCTGCTTCGTGGCGTCGTTGGTGGTGAGATCGGGACTGATCTCCTCCCAGGTGTCGCCGCGATCCCGCGAGCGCAGCACCACCTGCGCTCCGGTGTACACGGTCTTCGGGTCGTGCGGTGACAGCACCACGGGCGTGGTCCAGGTCCAGCGCAGGCGCGGCTGCCCCTGCGGGCGACGGGGCATGATGGAGGCGCGCGTACCCGCCTGCAGATCGGCGCGGCGGTGGCTGCCGAACTGCTCGGTGTTGTAGACCCAGCGGCTGTCCGTCGGGTCGACGGCGTTGTACATGCCATCTCCGCCGCCCACAGTGACCCACTGCTCGAGCCCGACCGCGCCCGCGAAGCCGTTGACCGGCGCGCGCCAGGAGTCGTGATCCTGGAGCCCGGCGTAGACGTGATACGGATCATCCATGTCCACGTTCACGGCGTAGATCTCGCCGAGCGCCAGGTTGTCGAGGTTCATGACGGTGCGGCCGCCGTCGTACGTGAGGTTTACGCCGCCATCGGAGCCGACCAGCATGTGCTGCGGATCTTCCGGATCGATCCAGAGTGTGCGCACGTCGCCGAACATGTGCGTGAAGAGCACGTCGTTGGTGCCATTGTCCTGCCAGGTCCTGCCGCCATCGCTCGAGTGGGTGAGGTACACGCTGGTGACCCACACCTGGTCGGGGTTCTGCGGGTCGATGCGCAGCATGTTGAACGAGTACGGCGCCTTGCCGCCGACATCGATCTTGGGATCGTGCGTGAGGCGCCAGCTCTCGCCGGCATCATCGGAGCGGAACACCTGGCCGTAGCCGCCGCTCACCCGCATGGAGGTGGTGTCGCGCGGGTTGCCATTCTCGATGACCGCGTACAGCACCTTCGGGTTACTGCGCGCGACGTCCAGGCCGATGCGACCGATTCTGCCGGTGGGCAGCCCGCCTTCCAGCCGGCGCCAGCGGTCCCCCGCGTCCGTGGTCTTGTAGATCCCGCTGCCCGGCCCGCCAATATCCAGGTGCCAGGGGTAGCGGTACTTCTCGTAGCTCGCGGCGTAGAGCACGTTCGGATCGGACGGATCCATGGCCAGGTCGATCACGCCCACCTTATCGTCGATGTAGAGCACCTTCTGCCAGGTCGTGCCGCCATCCCGGGTCCGGAACACGCCTCGCTCCGCGTTGGGCGTGTGCAGGTGACCCATGGACGCGACATAGACCGTGTTCGGGTCGCGCGGGTGGATGATGATGCGGACGATGTGGTGCGAGTCGGTGAGTCCAATGCGGCGCCAGGTCTTCCCCGCGTCCGTGGAGCGGTTGACGCCGTCGCCGGAGTAGGAGAAGCGCGCCACGTAGGACTCGCCGGTGCCCACCCACACCACGCGGGCATCGCTCGGGGCCACAGCTACGGCGCCGATCGACTGCTGGTCCTGGCTGTCGAAGATTGGCTCGAATGTGGTCCCGCTGTTCTCCGTCTTCCACACGCCGCCGTTCCGGGTGGCCACATAGAACGTGTGCCGGTGCTCCCGCGCCGGCGCCGCCGGGCCCGC
>VEPF01000455.1 GCA_012027055.1 Gemmatimonadota bacterium
TCCGCTGGACCCTGGCGCCCCCGACACCTCCCGGGAATCCCGCCGGCGACGTCCCCGCCCCCTGACATCCGCCGGTCCGCCGATCGGGCGGCGTGCCGGCCCGCGGGCTGCCCTCCGCTAACGAACGGGCCGGTTCCGTTGTCTGTTCATTGAACCACCGCGTCCGCGGCTGGCTCCATCCCGTCGCGCCTGCACGGGACGAGTGACGCTCTGTCTGACAGAGGGTGCAATGATGCGATTCACAACCGCAGTGATGGGCGCGGCCATGCTCATGTGGGCAACGGCCGCAGCCGCCCAGAAGCCGGATTTCTCCGGCAAATGGGCGGTCGACCAGGAGAAGACCCAGGCCGCGAACCCGGGTCAGCCGGGGGGCGGCGGCCCGCCCGGTGGTGGTGGTGGTGGCCGGGGCTTCGGCGCTGGCCCCATGACCATCAAGCAGGACGCGGCCACGCTCACGACCGAGCGTGAGACGCAGAACGGCGTGATGAGCACCGTCTACAAGCTGGATGGCACGGAAACGGTCCAGACCACGCAGCGCGGCGAGTCGCGCTCGAAGGCCAACTGGGAAGGCAACAACCTGGTGATCGTGACCACCCGTCCGGGCATGGACGGCGGCACCATGACCACGAAGGCCACCTACTCCAAGGAAGGCGAGTACCTGGTGGTGACCACGGTCATGCAGACGCCCAACGGCGAGATGACCCGCAAGTCGTACTACAAGAAGGGCGCCTGACGAGGCTGCCCGGGCAGGGCGCGTAACAGTGTCCTGCTCCGCTCCCCGGTGCCTGCCCCAGAATCAGGTGCCGGGGAGCTGTTCTTTCCGCGCCAGCCGCTCGCGGTTCTCCTGCTCCAGCCGGTTCTCCTGCTGCATCCATCGGAGCGCCACCAGCGATACCGCGCCGAAGATGATCAGCATCCCGACCAGCTCCATGATGCCGCCGGCCAGCTGCTGGTCGCTGAGCGGGTCGTAGCCGGGGATGGGCGGGGCCAGCTCGAAGACCCCGTACAGCGGCAGCCGGGCGAGCAGGAACCAGACGCCGATCCCGGTGTGCGCGAGGGTGCCCCAGAAGATGTAGCCGATCCGGGCCATGGGGTGGAACGGCCGCCCGGTGAGCAGCACCGGCCGCCAGAAGACGAGCCCGGCCAGCAGCCACGCGGCGTCGATGGCGAACATGCCCGGCTGCGTCGGCATGAGCGCATCCACCACGCGCGGCAGGTGTGTCCCGAGCACCCCGACGTTGAAGCTCAGCGCGGCGGCCAGGATGCCCATCAGCGTGCTGCCCCGCCGACCCTCGCCGGGCGGCCCCGGCCCCAGGCCAACCAGCAGCAGCGGCGGCGCGATGAACGTCAGCAGCAGGAACTGCGTCGAGTGCACGCTGGACAGGTAGCCCGCCCCCAGCGCGCCGATCGGCCAGTCAAGCGCCAGCCAGACCAGCACCAGCCCGAGCCAGCCGGCCCGCCGGCGCCAGCCCGGCGGCGGCTCCGCGCGGAGCCGGTCCTGTCGGCGCCGGATCAGCAGGTACAGGGCCGCCACCAGCAGCACGAACAGCCACACGCCCGGATAGGGCCGCCACTCCCAGCTCCACGGGACCGCCCGCGCCGAGCACCACCACTGCACCGTCAGCGTCCTCCGCCACCGTCCATGAGCCGGGCGACGTCCTCCGGCCCGACCACCGGCGCCGCCACCGTCCGCACCGTGCCGCTGGCGAACCGGAACACGGTGGTGACCGTGTCCCCCGGCTGCCACTCGAAGGCCGGCCGGATGAGCATGGCGTGGTAGCCGCCCGGCGCCAGGCGCAGCGCGCCTCCGGCCGGGATGGCGATCCGCGTCACCGGCCGCATCTGCATCCGCATGGCGGCACCACTGCCCTCGTGCACCGTCTCGTGCAGCTCCGTGCGGCCCGCCGGCGCCGCCACCTCCACCAGCGTGTCCGCCGCCGCCGTCCGGTTCTCGATGAGTGCGTACAGCGCCGCCGCCTGCGCCATGTGCGCGCGCGTCACGAAGGCTTTCACCACCAGCAGCCCGTTCCCGGGCGCGACCGCCTGCGGACCCGCCGCCCCCGCTGCGGCTGCGTCCGGCCCGTCCGCCCCGCCGAGCAGGATCGGGAGATCGTGCACCCAGTCCTCGCGGCGCGTGCCGAACGGATAGAGCACCCGGGCCGGACCCTCGGGCGAGAACGCGATCACGCTCGCGGCATGACCGACCGTGTAGTTCTCGCCGCTGCCCTCGTCCCGCACGGCCGGCGGCAGGGCGGGCAGCGCCGCGGCGGCAGTGGCCTGTTCGACCGTCCCGCGCAGGCCCACGAAGCGCGCGTCGAACGCGCCCAGCCAGGCGCGCAGCCGCTCCGGCGTGTCCCGCTCCGGATCGACCGTGACGAACACCACCTCGACCCGCTCGCGGTCCTCGTAGGACAGTCCCTTCAGGGCGGCGGCCAGACTGGCCATGTGGACCGGGCAGACGTCCGGGCAATACGTGTAGCCGAAGAACAGGAAGGTCAGCTTGCCCGCCGTCCTCGCCGCGAAATCGTACGGCTCGCCCGAGACGTCCGGCAGCGTGAAATGCGGGCGGGGCAGCGGCTCGGACAGAACGGTACCGTGCAGGCCGCCCGGCATCGGCGCGTCCGCGCTGCACCCCGCGAGCAGCACTGCCGCAGCCAGTGCGGCCCCGAGCCGCGCCGTGCACCCTGCCGCAGGACTCCTGGTCATGGTCCGATCTCGCTGTTGGTTGCGGTCATGGCGCCGGCAATGTCGAGCGCGGCCCGGGCGCGGGCAAGCAGCGGTCGCCATGGCATCCGGTGCTGCCCGGGTCTATGATGGTCGCGTCGCGCCACCGCCCCTTCCGGAAAGCCGCACGCATGGGCCACCTCGTCGGCAAGGACGTCTACCGGCAGCTCGGTCGCAAGATCGACGGGCTGACGGCACGCACGCCCTGGAGCGCCTCCCTCCGCGCCCTCCTGCAGGAGCTGTATCCGCCCGCTGACGCCCGCCTGGTGGCCGCCATGCCCTACGGCTTCTCGAAGCTGGACCGGCTCGAGCACGTCACCGGCATCCCGCGCGTGCAGCTCGAGCGGCAGCTCGAGAGCCTGTGCCCGCGCGGACTGGTGATCGACATCTGCGTCCGCGACGAGTACTACTACGCCCCCTCCCCCATGGTGATCGGGATCTTCGAGTTCACCATGATGCGTACCGGCGGCAACCTCCCCTACGACCGCTGGGCGAAGCTCTTCCACACTTACCTGGAGGAGGGCGCCTTCTACCAGGCCAACTTCGGGGACGGCCAGCAGGTCTCGCTCATGCGCGCGGTCCCCCACGACGGCTCGATCCTGCCGGAGGAGTACGTCGAGGTCCTGGATTACGAGAAGGCCGCCGAGATCATCGACCGCGCCGAGCGCTTCGCCATCGGCATCTGCTCCTGCCGGCACGAGCACGAGCACCTGGGGAACCGCACCTGCAAGGTGCCGCTCGAGACCTGCTCCTCGTTCGGCACCAACAACGTGGGGTTCGTGGTGCGGAACGGCCTGGCGCGCGAGGTCTCGAAGGCCGAGATGCTCGACAACCTGGCGCGCTCGCGCGAGCTCGGCCTGGTGCTCAACGCGGACAACGTGCAGCGCCACGCCAGCTACATGTGCCACTGCTGCGGCTGCTGCTGCAACGTGCTGCGCGGCATCACCTGCCACGGCTACGCCAATGCCGTGGTCACCTCCAACTGGATCGCGCGCTCGGACCGCGACAAGTGCATCGGCTGCGGCATCTGCAGCCGGCGCTGTCCCATCCAGGCCATCGGCCGCGTCCCCGACCCGGACCCGCGCTTCCGCAAATTCGGCCGGCCGGTGATCGACGAGTCGCTCTGCATCGGCTGCGGCGTCTGCACGCTGCGCTGCAAGCCCGGCGCCATGCGGCGCCACAAGCGCCGGCAGCGGGTGCTGCACCCGGAGACCACCTTCGAGCGCGTCATCCTGGCTTCCCTGGAGCGGGGCACGCTGCAGAACCAGCTCTTCGACGACCCCGCGCGCATGACGCACGCGTTCGCGCGCGCCTGCCTGGGCGCCTTCCTGCGCCTCCCGCCCGTCAAGCGCGCGCTCATGAGCGATGCCCTGCGCTCCCGCTTCCTGGACGCGCTCAAGCACGCCGCCATCCGGCGGGGTATGGGCAGCTTCGTCAGGACCTGATTGCCGTTTCGATCCGCGGCAGGTTCGACCTGCCAGAAAGGAAAGTGCCGGCCGTGCTGAAACTGCACATCCTGGGATACCACAAGCTCCATGCGAGCGTGACCGCGCAAGGCGTGCTCCGGGCTCACATCGGATTCCACTGCTCCCGCTGCCACCGGTCCTGGTACCCGAACGGCCGCCAGCTCATGGAGGAAGCCGGCCGGCGGCCTGACGACTATTTCGAGGGTCTCACCTTCATCGGGCGCATGACTACCGAGGGGCTCAAGCAGTTCCTGCGGGACCTGGAGGACCGCCAGATCGAGGAGAACGCGGAATTCGCGAGGAAGTTGAAAGAGCAGGAGGCGCTGCTGGAGGGGCAGCCACCGCGACCGATCGAGGAGACGCTCGAGGGGCTGCAGCGGATGGCTGACAGGTACCGGCACAACCTCGAGTGACCGGCCGCCGGCCGCGCGAGGCAGCGGGATCGGGCCGCTCCCGATCCCGCTGCCT
>VEPF01000248.1 GCA_012027055.1 Gemmatimonadota bacterium
GTTCTCGCGCACGAAGTACGGCTTGCCCGGGAATAGCCTGGGAACGGTGATCCGGCCGTCGGTGCCCGATGGCCCGACTGCCGGCAGCAGGTACTCCTTGTTGTTGGACCCCTTTATCCCGACCCGGGCGGTCGCACCCGTAACCGGGACGGGCGGCGAGCCGGGGCGCAGCACCCGCACGGACCCGTGGTAGCTCCAACCCACGGCTTCCAGCGCGACCGGGATATCGTCGAGCAGGGTCGGCGAGAGGCCCTGCAGCTCGGTTTCGATCGCGCTCAGCAACCCGTCGATCGTGGTCGGGACGCGGGCCAGGGCCGAGAGGAGCAAATCGTACGGGAGGGCGAGTGCCGGCACGTCCACGATGGACGGCGCACTCGGGTCGGTGGAGAAGTCGTGCGCGCTGGTCGACGCGCGGTGCAGGGCGGCCATCATGGCGACCCCGAAGCCCTCGATGGTGGGATAGTCCACCGTCGCGGGCTGCTGGCGGCCAAGACTCCCACCCGTCGGGCTGCGCCGATCAGCCAGGCGGGTGAAATAGAAGTCCGGCGTGCTGCCATCGACCGCGGCACCGTCGATCAACCCGCCACCGCTGACCAGCTGGGAGAAGAAGGCGTAGTCCTCGGTAATGGTCTTCCGGAAGCCCCACCAGCTCGACCCCCAATCGTGAGCCTGGGACGCGTCGATTTCGCCGGGGGCAAGATCGAGCACCGGGTTGCCGTTGCGTTGGGCCGCGACCCCGAGCAACTCGGTCACATAGTGTCCCGCCGCATGATCTCCCCGGCCTCGGACCGATGACGCGCAGAACTCGATCACTGGCCCTCCGGTGGAGATGCGGCTCGTGTAGCGGCTGACGCAGTCGGAGACGAACCCCGGCCAGTTCCACGAGAAGGTGAGCGGGGCCGTCGCGACGGATTGATCCCACCGCGGCCAGTACTGGACGGGCGCGATCTGCCTGAGGTTGGTCACTGCCGCCTTCGCCTCGGCCTCCAGCGCGCGCAGCTGCGCCACCTGCTGCGTGGACGCAGCCAGGCGAACGGCAGCCAGCAGATTCCGCTTCCAGCCGGCGAACCCGAACGATGCGGCCCCCTCGCTGGCAGGCGAGGGCTGCGCTTGGTCCAGCAAACCCGTGGCCGAGGTGAGGCCGAAGATTACGCTGTCCCCCGACTCGCGGAGGCGTGGTAACGCCAGCCACTGCGCCTGCCTGCCTCCCTCCATGGCCTGGCGCGGCACCCCCCACAACAGGGCGTTGGGTTCCACCCCCACTGCCCGCGCCAGCGCCACCTGCACTTCCTGGGTCCCGCTCCACTCCACCACGGCGGTGGCCCCCGCGCCGTACGGCACCGGGCGTCCGTCGGCCACCCGTGTGACCGTGAGCGTTCCGCTCCCGCCGGCAGGGAAAGTAAAACGCGCGCCGGTAATGCTGTCCGCTATCGATCCGCCAGCCGCCACCGCCACGCTGTAGGGACGTGGTGGATGGAGCGCCAGGCCGCCGGGTGCGACTCCGGTCGCGCTGAGCGTGAGTGGCGGGGCCGCCCACGCGCCTTCGACGCTCACCCGCAAACTGTTCTCCCCGGGGGCACTTCCCAACGTCCAGCGTTCCACCCGGGCGACTCCCTGGGCGTCGGTGGTGGCGTTTCCGCCGACCACCGCCCCGCCGCCCGCGGTCACCGTGAAGCTGACGCGGACACCACTCAGCGAGGCCCCTCCCGAGTCGCGCACCCGCACCAGGGGGGCCACTGGTACGGCCGTGCCGACGATGGCCTGCTGCGAGCCGCCGTCCACGGCCGTGAGCAACGCTTCGCGGGCCGCGTCGGCGGTGGCGCGCGCGCTCACGGCCACGCTCGCCCGCCCGGCCGCTGTGGCGGTTATCGACAACTCGCCCTCGCCGCTCGTGCTCCCCATGGTCCACTGGGTTCGCGCCTCCCCGCTGCCATCCGAGGTGGCCGACGCGGGGTCGACGCTCCCACCACCGCGCACTACCTGGAACGAGACGCTCGCACCCGGAGTGAGGGTTCCACTCGTGGCGACTCGCACCACCACTGGTTGCGCCAGCGGGAGGGTGACCACGGCGCGCTGGGCGTCGCCACTGACCACCGTGACCACCGGTGGGGTGGTCACATGCGGGTCGTCAGGGTCGGCGGGTGAGCCGCCGTCGCCGCAGCCGGCCGCGGCCGTGAACGCAAGTGCCAACGCGGTGGCCGCGAGCCGCGGTGCTGCCGGACCAAGCCGGAATCTGAGGCCGGGTGCAGGCCCGCGCTCGCTGACAACTAACCTGTCGGACTTTGGGAAGCGCGCGGTGGGCGTGCTGGAGCCAGTGATCAGCACCGACCGGCTGATGTCGCGCCTGGGCATGGCGCCTCTGGATGTAGAGTGGTAGCGCGGGCGTCTCAGGGCAGGGAGGTCGCATCCCTGAGTGCATCTGAACGGTACACCTGCCTGAGTCGGCCGACCAGATCGGCCGCGCGAGCCTGTGGCGCGGAGCCGCGCGCACCTCTTCGATGCCGGTGGCGGCGGGCAGCCGCAGGTCGGAGATGCCGGCCAGGCGGGATTCCCGCGGGTAGCGCTCCAACCCCTCTCGCGGCGCTCCAGGCAGTGTATTCTCGCAGTGGTCAATGCCGCGAGCCAACGGCAGCGGCCCTCCCGGTATCGGCGTGGATGCTTGCGAGTCGGATACCCGCCCTGTGGCGAGCCTTCCGCGGACTGGCTGTTACGCATAGGTTTCGGGTGTCCGCCAGGGGTATCCCGGCCACCGTCGGCCGCGGATTGAGAAAGTCCCTTGGAACCTGATCCGGTTGAGACCGGCGTAGGGAGAGCGGCCAGCGAGATTCCGGCAGGTTCGCCGTGCATCGCCGCCCGCGTCCCGGGGCGGCGTTCGTGTTCCAGGCGACGTCGTCCCCGGCGCTCGCGAGTCAGGGCGCGCCGCCTCCGGGCGGCTGCGCTTAGGCGCGACACCACAACCGCGCCGGCCTCCGGCCCCCGGGCGCACCGCAGACTCGTGTCCAAGGAAGGCTCATCATGATCCAGCCAGCAGCAGCGCAACCGTCCGACTACGGCGAGGCGTACTCCAGCTCGCGCAAGGTGTGGGTGGCTGGGCCGGCCGGCGTGCGCGTGCCCATGCGCGAGATTTCGCTCTCGGGCGGTGAGCCGCCGCTCCGCGTCTACGACACCAGCGGCCCGCTGGGCGTGGACGTGCGGGAGGGGCTCCCGAAGCTGCGCACACCGTGGATTTCGGCCCGGGGCGACGTCGTACCGACCGGAACGTCCGTGCTCTCCGCCGCTTCCGGCGCCCTCGAGATGCCGGCCTCGCTGGTGAACTCGCCGGTCCGCGCCCGGCCCGGCGCGCGGGTGACGCAGCTGCACTACGCGCGGCGAGGTGAGATCACGCCCGAGATGGAGTTCGTGGCGCTGCGCGAGGGACTGCCCGCGGAGTTCGTCCGGAGCGAAGTGGCCCGCGGTCGCGCGATCATCCCGTGCAACGTGAACCACCCGGAGCTCGAGCCGATGATCATCGGCCGAAACTTCAAGGTGAAGATCAACGCCAACATCGGGAACAGCGCCATCCGCTCCGTGATCGAGGACGAGGTGGAGAAGCTGCGCTGGGCCACGCTCTGGGGCGCGGACACGGTGATGGACCTTTCGACCGGCAGGCACATCCACGAGACCCGGCAGTGGATCGTGCGCAACTCGCCCGTGCCCATTGGCACCGTGCCCATCTACCAGGCACTGGAGAAGGCGGGCGGCGTGGCGGAGGACCTCACGTGGGAGGTGTATCGCGACACGCTGATCGAGCAGGCCGAGCAGGGCGTGGACTACTTCACGGTGCACGCGGGCGTGCTGCTGCCCTACATCCCGCTCACGGCGAATCGCGTGACGGGCATCGTCTCGCGCGGCGGGTCGATCATCGCGCAGTGGTGCCTGGCACACCACCAGGAGAGCTTTCTCTACACGAGGTTCCGGGAGATCTGCGAGATCATGGCGGCGTACGACGTCGCCTTCAGCCTCGGTGACGGGCTCAGGCCCGGTTCGATCGCGGACGCCAACGATGAGGCGCAGTTCGCGGAGCTGAAGACGCAGGGCGAGCTGACGCGGATCGCGTGGGAGTACGACGTGCAGGTGATGAACGAGGGGCCCGGCCACATCCCCATGCACATGATCCGCGAGAACATGGAGAAGCAGCTGGAGTGGTGCGACGAGGCGCCCTTCTACACGCTGGGTCCGCTCACCACCGACATCGCGCCCGGCTACGACCACATCACCAGCGCCATCGGCGCCGCGCAGATCGGCTGGTACGGCACCGCGCTGCTCTGTTACGTGACGCCCAAGGAGCACCTGGGGCTGCCGAACCGGGATGACGTGAAGGCGGGCGTGATCGCATACCGCATCGCCGCGCACGCCGCGGACCTGGCGAAGGGGCATCCGCGGGCGCGGGAATGGGACGACGCGCTCTCCAAGGCGAGGTTCGAGTTCCGCTGGGAGGACCAGTTCAACCTGGCGCTCGATCCCGTAACGGCGCGGGCGTTCCATGACGAGACGCTGCCGGCGGCAGGTGCCAAGCGGGCGCTGTTCTGCTCGATGTGCGGTCCGAAGTTCTGTGCCATGCGGATCTCGCAGGACATCCGGGAGTTCGCGGCGGCG
>VEPF01000380.1 GCA_012027055.1 Gemmatimonadota bacterium
GGCTTCGTCAAGGACGTGTACGGCAGCGTCGATGCCATCAACGCGTTCGAGGGGAGCGTCAACGCGGCCACGCAGTGGCTGCCGCTGGTGGTGCTCGTGGGACTGCGGCCCGCGCTGCGGAAGTGGGGCATTGCCGCCGCCGTGCTGCTGCTGCCGCTGGCCACCTTCGGCACCGCCCTGGCGCTGGCCGTGAGCTTCGGCCTGTGGACCGCGGTGGTGGCCAAAGGAGCGGAGACCAGCCTGCGCTATTCCGCGGAGCGGTTCGGCCGCGAGCTGCTCTACGTGCCGGTCCGGCCCGAGATCAAGCTGAAGGCGAAGGCCTACATCGACATCGCCGTCGAGAAGGGCATCGGCAAGCTGGTCTCGTTCCTGCTGATCGGAGCCCTGCTGCTGGTGCTGGAGGGCCGGGAGGTCGCGTACGCCACCGTGGGCCTGGCCGGC
Organism: Gemmatimonadota bacterium; assembly: GCA_012027055.1. Lineage (GTDB taxonomy): Bacteria > Gemmatimonadota > Gemmatimonadetes > Longimicrobiales > RSA9 > VEPF01. Next base: position 442 of record VEPF01000380.1, read on the forward strand.
CTGGCCGTGCTGCTGGCCTTCCGGCTCCGGCGGGAATACACGCGCACGCTCGGCCGGGCCATCGAGAACCGTTTCGCCAGCTGGCGCGGCACCTGGGCTTCGCTGGTGGATGCCAGCACGCTGCCGCTGATCCGGCGCGCGCAGGCGGAAGGCGCGCCGGGCCGGCTCGCCTTCACCCTCGAGCTGCTCGCGCAGGCGGACGACCGCGACGAGCGCGCCCTCGCCCCGGAGCTGAACGGGCTCATCCTGCACCAGCACGACGACATCCGGGCCGCGGCCCTCGGGCAACTGGCCCGCGTGCCGGAGCTGGCGGACGTGGCCGCGGTGCGCCAGCAGGTACGGGCCCGCGCGGAAGCGGTGCGGGACGCGGCCGTGCGCGTGCTGGTGGCCGGCGCCGGCCCGGCGGCGCCCGCGCTGCTGGCGGAACTGCTCCGCGACGACCTGCCCGCGGTCCGCACGGCCGCGCTGCACTGCCTGGTGGGCAACGGCGGGCTGCCGGCCGCCCGCGAGCTGGATCGCGCCTACATCGAGGCGCGCTGGGAGCGGGTGGCCGGTGCCGATGCGGATGCGCGCGCGGAACTGGCGCTCGCGGCCGGCGGCCTGCAGGGCGATCCCGAGGCCGGCCGGTTCCTGGCGCCGTTCCTGGATGATCCGGATTCCCGCGTGCGCTCGGTCGCGCTGCGCTCGGCCGCGGTGCTGGGCCGCGTGGACTGCTGCGCGCGCATGATCGAAGCGCTGCGCGACCCGGCTACCCGGGAGGCTGCCCGGGATGCGCTGGCCCTGATCGGCGAGCCGGCGGTGGCGCCGCTGGCGGCGGCCCTGCTCGACAACCGGGCGCCGGCGGACCTGCGCCGCCTGATCCCGGCCACGCTGGCACGGATCCCGACGCAGCAGACCGTGGACGTGATGCTGCGCCTGGTGCTCGCGCCCGAGACCGATCAGCTGCTCGATTTCCGCACGCTCAAAGCGCTGGGCAAGCTGCGCGCCCGCCACCCCGAGCTGCAGTTCGATCCACAGCTGGTCTGGCAGGTGGCGGAACGCGAGGCGGACCACGCGCTCAGGTATGCCGCCGTGGCCGCCCGTCTGGATGGAGCCGGCGCGCGCGACCCGGTGGGGGGGCTGCTGCTGCGGGCGCTCGCGGAAGGCGAGCGGGAGCGGCGGGAAGGCGTGTTCCGGTGCCTGGGGCTGCTGTATCCTCCCGAGGAGATGCTGCGTGCCTTCCTGGCGGTGAGCGGCGGCACCAGGACGGCGCGCGCCAACGCCGCCGAGTGGCTCGAGCAGGTGATCGGTCCCGCGCGCACCCGCCGTCTGGCCGCGGCCATCGAGCCGGCCGCCTGCGCACACCCGAACCTGGGACCGCAGGACCTGATCGCCGACGGCGATGGCTGGATCGCAGCCCTCGCCAGGATTCACACCCACAGTCCGGAGACCGGGATGGAGCTGATCGAGAAGGTGTTCCTGCTCCAGCAGGTGGACCTGCTGCGGGGCGCGCGCAGCGCCCACGTGGCCCTGCTGGCCTCCATCGCCGACGAGGTCGACGTCCCCGCCGGCACGGTGCTGCTGCCCGCCGGTGAACCGCCCGCGGCGCTGTTCGTGGTGGCGCGCGGCTCCGTCGAGCTGCAGGGCGTGGGCGAGCGCCTGGTGATGGGACGGGACGGGGCCTTCGGTACCTGGGCGCTGATCGACGAGGAGCCGAGCCCGCTCGAGGCGCGCACGCTCGAGCCGAGCCGGCTGCTGCGCGTCACCCGCGCCGATTTCCACGACCTGCTGGACGACCACGGGGAGCTGGCGCTCGGGCTCCTGCAGGGTCTCGCTCACCGCGTCCGGAGCCTGGTGGCATGAGCACCCAGAACACGATCATGCTGGTCGACGATGAGCTCATGGTGCTGACCGCGCTGCGCGGCTTCCTCGAGCTCGAGACGTCCTATCGCATCCTGTCCTTCACGTCCCCGCTGGCGGCGCTCGAGGCGCTGAGCGCGGAACCGGTGGACGTGATCGTGGCGGACTTCATGATGCCCGAGCTGGATGGGATCAGCTTCCTGCGCCAGGCCCGGGCCACGCGCCCCATGGCCACCCGCATCCTGCTGACCGGCTACGCGGACAAGGAAAACGCGATCCGGGCCATCAACGAGGCCGGCCTCTACTACTACCTGGAAAAGCCCTGGAGCAACGAGCACCTGCAGCTGGTGATCCGGAACGGCATCGAGCGTTCGGCCCTGTTCACGGAGCTGGACATGCGGGTGAGCGCGCTCGAGCACGCGAACCGTGAGCTGTACCAGATCCGGCACCGCCTTATCCAGGCGTTCCTGTGATGACCGACCGGACCCCGGCGCCCGAGGGCGCGGAAGCGCTCGCCGAGCAGGTGACGCAGGCGCGGCTCGCCACGCTGGGCATGCTGGTGGCCGGCCTGGCGCACGAGCTGAACACGCCGCTCGGCGCCCTGAACAGCAACCACGACTCGCTGCGCCGCGCGCTCGAGAAGCTGCAGGCCATCCTGGCCGACGAGGTGGTCTCGCCCGACGAGCTCGAGGAGGTGCGGCGGATCGTGCGGGCCGTGGACGGCATCCTGCGCGTCAACGACATGGCGGTGGAGCGGATGAGCAGCCTGGTGCGCGACCTCCGCAATTTCGGCCGCGTGGACCGTGCCGAGCTCGACTTGGCCGACCTGCACGAAGGACTGGACAGCACGCTGGCGATCCTCGCGCACCAGCTGACCGCCATCGAGGTGGTACGGGAGTACCGCCCGCTGCCCCGCATCGAATGCCGGCCGCAGCAATTGAACCAGGTCTTCATGAACCTGCTGCTCAACGCCCGCCAGGCCACTCCCGATGGCGGGCGGATCACGATCCACACCGGGACCACCGGCGACGCGATCGAGATCCGGATCACGGACACGGGCACGGGCATCAGGCCGGAGCACCTGGCGCGCATCTTCGATCCGGGCTTCACCACCAAGGGCAACCGGGTCGGCATGGGACTGGGACTGCTGATCTCCCGCCAGATCGTGGAGCGGCACGGCGGGCGGCTGCTGGTCCGGAGCACGCCCGGCCAGGGCGCCACCTTCACGGTCCGGCTGCCGCTGGACCCCGCGGGCGGCCGGACCGGCACGATTCCCGATGCGGAGGTGAACTCATGATCGACCGGGGCCAGGGGCGCGGGACGCGCCGGTGGCCGGTGCTGGTCGGCACCCTGCTGCTCACTGCGCTGAGCGGGCGGGCGGCGGTAGCGCAGGACGCCAACATCATCATCCCGGCCGCCGAGATCGAAACCCGGCTGCAGGAGCAACCGTTCCGGATCCTGGGCTGGCGCGGCTCGCGCCGGGAGGAAGACCGCACGCAGCGGGCCACGATCGCCTTCCCGGACTCCTTCGTGCTCATCGTGAAGTGGGCGAACGCGCCGCCCAACGGCACGGGCCGGTTCAACAACGAGCCGCGCTACGAGGTCGCGGCGTACCAGCTCCAGAAGCTCTTCCTGGACGAGCCGGACTACGTGGTGCCGACCACTGTGCTGCGGGCCTTTCCGATCGAACACGTGCGCGCCCAACTGCCCGAGGTGAAGCCCACCTTCAAGGCCGCGCCCGGCTCCGTGCTGGTGGCCCTGCAGTACTGGCTGAGCGCCGTGACTCCGGACGGCTACTGGGACGAAGAGCGGGCGGGCGCGGACACCGCCTACGCGCGCCACATCGGGGACTTCAACATCCTCACGTACGTGATCCGGCACAGCGACGCCAATGCCGGCAACTACCTGGTGTCGACCGAAGCGGAGAACCCCCGGGTGTTCTCGGTCGACAACGGCGTGGCCTTCGCGAGCGAGGAGAGCGACCGGGGCGCGCCGTGGCGCGAGCTGGTGGTGAAGCGCCTGCCGCGGCGCACCGTGGAGCGCCTGAAGGCCGTCACCCGCGCGCAGCTGGACCAGGCGCTGGGCGTGCTCGCCGAATACGAGATCCGCGACAGCGCCCTGGCGCCGGTGCCGCCCGGGGCGAACCTGGACGAGCACAAAGGGGTACGCCGTGCCGGGCAGCGCATCCAGGTCGGCATGACGGAATACGAGATCCGGGCCGTGGAGGAACGGATCCGGCAACTGGTCAGGGAGGCGGATGGGCGGAAACTGTTCTGAGCGGCGGCGGGTGCGGCCCGTGCTCACGGGGGCGCTGGCCGGCGCCCTCGTGCTGCTGGTCGCCGCCG
>VEPF01000086.1:0-4317 GCA_012027055.1 Gemmatimonadota bacterium
CCCGCCCGAGTCGGGGGCGGCCCTGGCCGTGCTCGCCCGCGAGGTACGGGGCGCGACGCCGCTGCCGCGGGGCATCAACGTGCTGCGCAACGATGCCGCGGCCGCGCTCGCGATCGCGGCCGCGACCGGCGCCTGCTTCATCCGCGTCAACGTGCACGTCGGCAGCATGCTCACCGACCAGGGCAAGCTCACCGGTCGCGCGGCCCGGACGCTGCGCCTGCGCGCCGCACTGGGCGTCCCGGTCGCCATCCTGGCGGACGTGCTGGTCAAGCACGCGGTCGCGCCGCCCGGACTCACGCCCGCGGCCGCCGCCCGCGACACCTGGTACCGCGGCCTGGCCGATGCCCTGGTGGTCACGGGCGCGGCCACGGGCGCGGCCACCGACCTGGCGCGCATCCACGAGGTCCGCACCGCCGTGCCGGGCGCACCGCTGTTCGTGGGCAGCGGCGTGAATGCGGACTCGGTCGCGGGTCTGCTGGCGGAGACGGACGGGGCGATCATCGGCAGCGCCTTCGAGCACGGCGGCCGTGCGGGTGCGGGAGTCGATGCGGAGCGTGCGCGTCGCCTGATGGAACAGGTGCACAGCATTCGCCGCTGAACGCGGCGACGACCAGTCTGCGGAGGACTGACTTCATGCAGGTCTACCTGAACGGCGCCTACCTGGACGCCTCGGAAGCGCACATCTCGCCCGACGACCGCGGGTTCCTGTTCGCGGACGGCCTCTACGAGGCCCTGCTGGCCTACCACGGCCGCATCCTGCTGGGCGAGCCGCACGCGGCCCGCATGCGCGCCGGGCTCACCGCCCTGCAGATCGACACCTCGCCGGCGGACCGGCTGCTCGAATTGGGGGAGCGGCTGGTAGCGCTCAATCAGCTCACGGACCGGCCCGCGCTCATCTACGCCCAGGTGACGCGCGGCAGCGCGCCCCGCCGGCATCGCTTCCCGCCCGCGGGCACGCCGCCCACGTGCTACCTGTTCGCCAAGCCGTTCGCGAGCCAGCCCGCCGAGCTCTTCGCCAGCGGGTGCGCCGCGATCACGGTGCCGGACACGCGCGGCAGCCGCTGCGACATCAAGACCATCGGCCTGCTCGCGAACGTGCTCGCCAACGAGGCCGCCCATGCCGCGGGCGCGCTCGAGGCGCTGTTCGTGCGCGATGGCGTGATCATCGAGGGCTCGCACTCCAACGTGATGGCGGTGATCCGCGGTGAGCTCGTCACCTATCCATCCTGCAACTACATCCTCACGGGCGTGACCCGGAACTGCGTGCTGGACCTCGCGCGCACCATGGGCATCCCCGTGCGCGAAGGGCCGATCTTCGCGTCCGAGGTGTACGCGGCGGACGAGCTCTTCCTCACCGGGACCACGCTCGAGATCATGCCGATCGCGCACCTGGACGGGCGCCCCATCGGCGCGGGCCGGCCTGGCCCGGTCGCGACCCGGCTGTTCGCGGCCTACCGGCAGCTCTCGCAGTAGCGCCGGCGGGCCGTTCCTGCCCGCGGCACGCCGCCGGAGAGGCGCGAAGCGCCGCGGGCCGCGAAGCGCCGCCCGGCCGCGGCGCTGTCCCCGGGGCGCACGCGGCGGGCTCCGTCCGGCATGGACGCACGCCCCCCACCGGCTTAGCTTGCTCGTACCAACCTCAGCCTCGGGATTATCATGGCGCGCTCTCTCAACAAGGTCCTCCTGATCGGCAACGTCGGCGCGGAACCGGAGATCAAGACCACCGGCAGTGGCACCCGTTTCGCCAAGGTCTCGCTGGCCACCAACCGGACGTTCAGCGATCGCTCCGGGCAGCAGCAGGAGAAGACCGAGTGGCATCGGCTCACCTTCTGGGACAAGCTGGCGGAGCTGGTCGAGCAGTATGTCCACAAGGGTGGCCGGATCTGCGTGGAGGGGCGGCTGGAGTACTCCCAGACGGAAGATCAGCAGGGCCAGCCCCGCTACTGGACGGACATCATCGTGCGGGAGATGGTGCTGCTGGGCAGCGGCGGGCCGGGCGGACAGGGTGGCGGGATGGAAGGCGGACGGTCACAACCGCGGCGCGCCCCGAGTCAGCCCGCGGCATCGCCGTTCGAGGCCGCCGACGACGCCCTGCCCTTCTGAGGCACCGGCTACGCGAGCGGCACTGTGGCGCGGGGTCGTGGACAGAACGACCCCACGCTGCAGGGAACGCCCCGACGGAGCCGGGACTGGTCGCGAAGCGACCGGTCCGAAATGTCGGCCTTGCGCCCGCTCCGCAGCAACAGGACATCGACCACCAGTACCGCGACAGCGGCCAGCGCGCCGATGACCAGGCGATGCCTGGTCAGAACGCCGCCCGCACGTTTGTCCTCCCCCCGGTAGGCTCCCCCGGGATACGTCCAGAACGCGATTGCCCCGCATTCGTTTCCGATGCTCAGGAACTCGAACGGAAGCGCGATGGCGTCTTCATACACCTCGACGGCCGCGAGGCGGCCGATCGGCACCAGGTGCTCGATGTCGTACCCGGCCACCGCCATGGGCATGCCATCGACGTAGATCGCCGCCGGACAGGACTCCATGCCCTTGCCGCGCAGCATGAGTGTGACACCCCCGTACTCGTTCGCGATCGTTACGCCGTGTACACTCCGCAGCAGGTGCTCCACGCTGACCGGCTGCTTCCGTTCGATCTCCTGCTCGTCGATGAAGCGGCCGTACGGATTGTGCCTCTCCCGCTCGTGGAAGCCGCCCAGGATTGATGATGAGCGTGCGGCCACCACGATGGGCGCGATGGCGATGGCCTGCCTCGTCATGTGCACGATGATGTTCACCGTTTCCTTCCCGTGGACCGTCACCGTGTCCGCCCGGTCCATGAGGTAGGAAGGGTGTGTTACCCGGACGCTCACGCGGCCCGGTACGCGAGGATAGACGCGGAACAGGCCCAGGCTGTCGCTCGTCGTGGACACCGCGGCGCCATCGGGGGAGATTACCTGGACGGTAGCCCCCGCGACCACGCTCTTCGTGCCATACTCCACGACCACGCCGTGGATCGTCTGCGCCGAAGCCGGAACGGCCAGGAGCAGGGTCAGCAGGAGCGGATGGCTGTTGCGCATGCGGGCATCCTGGGCCGTCCGGACGGGCGCGGCCTGCTGGTGAGCACCGATATCCGTGCCCGTCCGGTTGAAGTTCCGGGAATGCAGTCCCTTGCTGGCGGGTAGGATGACCCGGGCGCTGCGCCCGGGCAATGGCGCGCGAGAACCTATGCCCCGAACCCGCATACGACCTGGACATGCATGCACTCGGCTATCGCAGGCGTGAAAGGCGCGGCCGGAGCCGCGGTCCCCGGCGCGCAGCGGAGCCGGGCCGCACGCTGCTGGCGGCGCTTCTCCTGGGCATTGCGGCCACCGCCGCGCCTGTCCGCGCCCAGCTCCGGCCGCCGGTACGGCCCGGACAGCGCGTGCGCATCACGCTCACCAACGATCGCAAGGGCGTGGAAGGCTGGGTGCCCGCGCAGGTGCTGCGCGGCGGCGTGCGCGAGCTGGACGATCGCTCGCTGCTCCTCGAGCTGCACCCCGACATCAGTCCTGCCCGCGTCTCCTTCAGCGCCATCACGCAGCTGGAGCTGAGCCGGGGGGTGGAGGCACGGTGGGAAGCGGCTTGGCGACAGGGGAAATCGACCGCGTTCACGGTCGCATTGAACCTCTTCATTTACGAGTGGGCCGCGGATGGCTTTGGACCGGCCTGGGGCGCAGCCTTCTGGGGCGGAACGCTCGGGTTCGCGGCCGGCGGGGTCTGGGGCGGCCTGCGCCCCCGTGAGCTGTGGGCGCCGACCGACTGGCCCGAGCCCGGGCCGGCCAGCCGTCCGCGCCACGCCCGCTAGCCTTTCTCCCGCCCCTGCTTCACCCGGTCCAGCAGTCGCGACGCCACGTACGCGGTGGCCGCGCCCGCGAACTCGTGCACCACATCGCGAACCAGCCGCGCGAGCCGCGATGGCCGCTCCGCCACGGCCGGCAGCTCAGCCTCCGCAAAATCGAGCCGGCGCCTGCGCCGCTCGCGCCGCCAGCGCCGCAACGTCTCAGCATCGATTTCGTCCAGCGGAATCTCTTCCGGCTCGCGCCGCCGCCCGCCGGTGGCAAGACCGAGCAGCAGCCCGGCGCCGGCCGCGGCCAGGATCGCGACCAGCGGCGCGGCCGCCACCGCCTTGCGCACCGGTCGTGCCACGTCCAGCCGATCCTGCAGCTGAACCTTCGTGTCCACGAGCTTCCCTTCCAGCTCGTCCATGGTCGCCGAGATGCGCGCGCGCGAGTTCGCCACCGCCGCCCGCGCTTCCGCCACGTCCCGGGGTGCACCCCGGGACGTGGC
>VEPF01000086.1:4327-4622 GCA_012027055.1 Gemmatimonadota bacterium
CCCCCGCGCTGAGCGCGTGCCCCGCCCCGGCGCCGCTTCGGCAGCGGCTTCCGCTCCCTGGCTGCCGCCCGCTCGGGCGGCGGCGGCGGCTCCGCCGTGACCAGCAGCTCCGCCGCCATGAACCAGCGGACCGTGCTCTCGCCATCGATCAGCACGCCTACCTGGTAGTGCCGGTACTCGCTCGTGAGCACCACCAACCCGTTCCGCCCCATCACTGCCGGGTCCTGCGGCAGATCGCCTGGCAGCACCCGCACCCGCGCGCCCTCCGGCAACGGCGCGATCCTGATCGCCATCC
>VEPF01000475.1:0-4234 GCA_012027055.1 Gemmatimonadota bacterium
GGGTGGGAGGGATCGAGGCGGAGGCCGCCATGCTGGGACAGCCGGTGTCGATGCTGATCCCCCAGGTGGTCGGCTTCCGGCTGGCGGGGGAGCTGCCCGAGGGCGCCACCGCCACCGATCTGGTGCTGCGGGTCACGGAGCTGCTCCGGAAGAAAGGCGTGGTCGGGAAATTCGTGGAGTTCTACGGCGCGGGACTCGGCTCGCTGCGGCTGGCGGATCGTGCGACCATCGGCAACATGGCGCCCGAGTACGGCGCGACCTGCGGCATCTTCCCGGTCGATGACCTGACGCTGGACTACCTGCGCTTCACGGGCCGCAGCGAAGCGCAGGTGGAGTTGGTGGAGCGGTACATGAAGGAGCAGGGCATGTTCCGCACGGCGGCCTCACCCGATCCCGAGTACTCGGACACGCTCGAGCTGGATCTCGGCGAGGTCGAGCCCAGCGTAGCCGGTCCCCGCCGGCCGCAGGACCGGATCCCGCTGGCGCAAGTGAAGGCCTCCTTCGAGAAGTCGCTGGCGGAAATGACCGGGGCGACGCGCGGCGCGGGCAGCGCGGCGACGGTGGCGGAGTCGAGGCGGAGCGTGCCGGTGCAGATCGGCGGGGAAGCGGCGGAGCTGGCAGATGGAGCGGTAGTGATCGCGGCGATCACCAGCTGCACGAACACGTCCAATCCGTCCGTCATGCTGGCGGCCGGCCTGCTCGCGAAGAAGGCGGTGGCGGCCGGGCTCCGGCGCCGGCCGTGGGTCAAGACCAGTCTCGCCCCCGGCTCGAAAGTGGTCACGGCATACCTCGACCACGCCGGGCTGACGCCGTACCTGGATCAGCTCGGTTTCAACCTGGTGGGCTACGGCTGCACCACCTGCATCGGCAACAGCGGCCCGGTTCCGGAGGCGATCTCCAGCGCGATTCAGGAGGGCGGGCTGGTGGCGTGCGCGGTGCTGAGCGGGAACCGGAACTTCGAGGGGCGGATCAACCCGGACGTGCGCGCCAACTATCTGGCCTCGCCGCCGCTGGTGGTGGCCTACGCGCTGGCGGGCCGAGTGGACATCGACCTGCAGCACGAGCCGATCGGAGTGGGGACCGGAGACCGCCCGGTGTATCTCCGCGACATCTGGCCGAGCCAGGCGGAGATCGAGCAGGCCATGCGGGGTTCGGTGCTGCCGGACATGTTCCGAACGCAGTACGCGAGCGTGTTCGCAGGGGACGAGCGCTGGTCCGCGCTGCCGACTCCGGAGGCCGACCTGTTCGCCTGGGACGACACGTCCACCTACATCAAGCACCCGCCCTACTTCCAGGACATGGGTGCCGAGCCCGCGCCGCTCGCGGACATCACCGGCGCGCGGGTGCTGGCGCTGCTGGGCGACAGCATCACCACCGACCACATCTCGCCGGCCGGCTCGATCAAGAAGGACAGTCCGGCGGGCCGATACCTGCTCGAGAGGGGCGTGCAGCCGAAGGACTTCAACCAGTACGGCGCGCGGCGGGGCAACCACGAAGTGATGATGCGCGGCACCTTTGCCAACATCCGACTGCGCAACCGGCTGGTACCGGGCGTGGAGGGCGGGATGACGCGCCACCTGCCGAGCGGCGAGGTGCTGTCGATATACGACGCGGCCATGAAGTACCTGGAGGCTGGCACCCCGCTGCTGGTGATCGCCGGCAAGGAGTACGGCACGGGTTCGTCCCGGGACTGGGCGGCCAAGGGTCCGCGGCTGCAGGGCGTGCGGGCGGTGCTGGCGGAATCCTACGAACGGATCCATCGCTCCAACCTGGTGGGGATGGGTGTACTTCCGTTGCAGTTCCTGAATGGCGAGAGTGCCGAGTCGTTGGGGCTGACCGGTGAGGAAACATTCGACATCACCGGCCTGCCCGCCGCGCTCGCGCAGCCGCACGCGGCCGACCGCGTGGTGACGGTGCGGGCGAGCGGGCGGGAATTCCGGGCGCTGGTACGGATCGATACGCCGCAGGAGCGGGAGTACTACCGGCACGGCGGCATCCTGCAATACGTGCTGCGGCAGCTGCTCGGCGCCGGCCGGGCCGAGGCTTGAGGAAGCCGTGGTGGATCCCCGCACCAGCCCGAAGGCGGTAAGCCCGAGCGCGGACGAACTGCGGCTGCGGATCGAGTGGGGCGACGGCCACGTGTCGGAATACGCGCCGCGGGAGCTCCGGCTGGCATGCCCCTGCGCGGCGTGCGTGGAGGAGATGACTGGGCGGCCGCTGCTCGACGCGAGCACGGTCGCCCCGGACATCTGGCCACTGGCGGTGCGCTACGTCGGCCGCTACGCGCTCCGCTTCGATTTCTCGGACGGGCACGACACCGGCATCTATACGTTCGAGCTGTTGCGCAGCCTGTGCCGGTGTGGGGAGTGCCCGTCCTAGGCCCAGCCCCGCGCCGCGACCTCCCAGCTGTGGGCAATGCTGTCCCCCCGCACGCCATGGATGCGGGGGTGCAGGTTGACCGAGATACAGACGTGGTTGGGCACGATGCGCACGCGCTCGCCGACCCGCGGCTGCCAGTCCGTCCCGCCGAGACAGAGCAGCCCGTGCTCCTCCGACATGGCTTTGACGAAGACCTCGGGCCGATCCCGGAGCGCGCCGTAGCCGGGGGCGTCCACCGCGCCGCGGATGTCTTCGCGGTTGAGGGCCTTGGAGCCGGCGTCAACCACGGCCTGGCCGGGCACGGCGGTGCTGATCACGGTGGCCAGGACCGAATAGGCGCAGTCCCGCCAGGCGCAGGCGCCGATGGCGGCGGTCGTGCGGTCGTTGAAGATGTAGGTCCCGGGCCGGATTTCGGTCTGGCGGGGCAGGCGGTGGGAGTGGAACAGCGTGGGCGTGGAGCCGCCACTCACGATCTGGGCCGGCAGCTGCGCGGCGGCGAGCGCGTCCAGGTAGCCGTCCAGCTCGGAGCCGAGGCGCTCGATGTCGGCCAGCTGCTGGTCGACGTGCTGGCGGATGTGCCCGGGGTAGAACATCACCCCGCGATACTCGAGCGGTTCGAGCCGGCGGGCGAGGTGCGCCAGCGCCAGGGCATCCGCGGGGGTCTGGACGCCGGTGCGGTGCATGCCCAGGTCCAGCTCGACGAGCACGCCCACCACCCGGCCCGCGGCGGCTGCCGCGGCCGAGAGCCGGTCGAGTGCCGGTTCCGAGTCGAGCGCGACGGTGAGGCGGACGGACGGCGGCAGCGCCATGAGCCGCGCAATGCGCCCGGGATCGACCGGCGGATAGGCCACCAGGACGTCGTCCACTGCCCCGGCCATCACCGCCGCTTCCGGCGCCGTGGCCACGGTCACGCCCACCGCCCCCAGGCGCCGCTGCTCGGCCGCGAGGCCGGGGGCCTTGTGGGTCTTCGCGTGGGGCCGCAGCGCCAGGCCATGCCCGGTCGCGTACTCGGCCACGCGCGCGAGGTTGGCGTGCATGACATCGAGGTCGACCAGCGCCGCGGGAGTAGCCAGCTGGTCGACAGTGGTGCAGGGTGGGGAGGCGGAATTCATGACAGTTCCCGAGGTTGTGGACCAAGCCCAAGGTAGTGATCGTCCGTGACCCGGCCAAGCGAGGCGCGCACGAGGCGGCGCCCGGCCCTGCGCGCGGGCTCAGGCAGCCTACCCCTTGCCGGGCGCTTTTCGATTCGTTTACCGTTGCGCCATGGATACCACGTCGATTCTCCTGTCGCTGGCGGTGATCGCGGCCTCGCTGATCGTGGCCGTGGTGTGGCTGCGGCACCGGCGGCGCCGGCACCGCCGCCGGTACCAGCAGGTGCTGGCGGAAGCACTCGCCGACGGGGTGCTGTCGGACGAGGAGCGCGCCGAGCTCGACCGGCTGCGGCGGGAGAAGGACCTGACGGCGTCGGAGGTGCGGATCGCCGCCCTGGCCATCTACCGCAGCGCCCTGCGGGACGCGGCGCGGGACTCCCGGCTCACGCCCGAGGAGGACGAGGCGCTGCGGCGGCTGCAACACGAACTGGGACTCACCGAATCCGACCTGCGCGCCGATCTGGGGCAGGTGAGCCGGCTGCGGATGCTGGCGCGGGCCGCGGAAGGGCATTTCCCCGAGGTGAAGTCGCCGGTGCCGCTGGTGCCGGATGAGATCTGCCACTGGGTGGTGCAGTGTACCCTCGCCGACCGGCTGGCCGTTCCCACCGCGCCGAGCCAGGAAGTGAAAGGCCTGACGGCCTCGGTGCTGGACGCGCTGCCCTTCACCCCGGCGTCGGACTGCGGCGACCTGCGGCCGGCGGGCG
>VEPF01000475.1:4244-4609 GCA_012027055.1 Gemmatimonadota bacterium
ACATCCTGCCGACCGATCTCGGCATGCTGGTGATCACCAGCCGGCGCACCGTGTTCCAGGGTGCACGCCGCACCTTGAGCGTGCCGCACGCGCGGATCGCGGCCGTGACCTGCTATCGCGATGGCATCCGGCTCGACGAGAACCGGCCATCGGCGCAGAAATACCTGCTGGTGGACGACGCGGAAGTCACGGCCGCCATCCTGCTCCATGCCGCGCGCAAGCGCCGCATCGAGATCCGGCCCGCGGCGCCGCGGCGCGCGGCGTCGCCGGGGCTGAGCGCCTGAGGCGCGGGCTGGGGGGCAGCCGACCGGCGGCGGGCCGCGACCCTTCGCGCTTGAGGCGGTCGCGCGGGGCCGCTAGACTTG
>VEPF01000329.1 GCA_012027055.1 Gemmatimonadota bacterium
ACCCCCTGTACCCCAATCAGGCGCGCTACCGGGCTGCGCTACGTCCCGTACGGGCCCCAAGATAACCGCTCGGGCGGCGCCTGTCACCTCGGCTCGGGCAACCGCCCGGCAGGGTCCGGACCAGCGGCGGGTCTGCTCAGTTCGCCGCTGCCTGCGTGATGCGCCACGCCACGCGACCCCGCAGCGGATCGTCCACCAGCCGGTAGCTTCCCCCCGCCGCCTCCAGCCGGAGTTCGTGCAGTTCGGCATCGGGTAGCGCGAACCACCCGGAGGCCAGCCTGCCGTCCGTGCTGAAAACCCGCAGCTCGATGTGCTCCCAGTCGATCGCCGCCGTGCTCTGCGCGACGGCAGCGTGAGGGATGGCGGCGCCGTTCCGCACCAGCAGGATGATGGGGATGGTGCCGGCCGTAAGTTCGTGCCACCTGCCACCCTGGTGGACCCGCCCATTCTGGTAGTCGATCCACTCGCCCGGTGGCAGGTACACGCGCCGGCCCGGGTCATCCTCGAAGAGCGGCGCCACCAGCAGGTCGGAGCCGAACAGGTACTCGTCCTCGATCAGCCAGGATGTCGGATCGTCCGGGTACTCGAAGAACAACGTGCGCAGCATGGGATGCCCCTTCGCCGAGGATGCCACGGCCTGCGCGTAGACATAGGGCATGAGCGCGTACTTCAGCTCGATCGCGCGCCGGAAATCGGCCTCGAACGCCGCGTCGTATTCCCACGGCTCGCGCGGTGGCGCCCCGTGCGTTCGCGTATGGGACGTAAGCGCGCCGAACGCTGCCCAGCGCCGGTAGAGATCGCGCGGCGAGCGCTGCACGAAACCGCCCACGTCGTGGCTCCAGTAAGTGAAGCCGGACAGGCCGAACGACAGACCGGCCCTGAGGCTGGCAGCCATGCCGGAGCCGGTGTTCTCCGCATCGCCGCCCCAGTGCAGCGGGTAGCGCTGGCTGCCGGCCCAGGCACTGCGGCCCCAGATGATGCCGCCGCCCGTCACCTCCTTCGTGACCTCGTAGACCGCGCGGTTGTAGCGCACGGGGTACAGGTTGTGCTCGTACCAGCCGGTCCGCCCCGAGTGGTACAGTCCGCTCAGCGGCGCTTCCTCGCCGAAGTCGGCCTTGATGGCGCTGACGCCCATCTCCAGCAGACCGCGCAGCTTGCCCTGGTACCATGCCACCGTCGCCGGATTGCTGAAGTCCAGGATCGCATCCTCGGCCGGCAGCACGCCCCCCTGGTTGCGCACGTGCAGGCCGCGCTGGACGACGTCCTCCCATAGCGGGTTCTTGGTCGTGAAGTACGGCAGCTGCCACAGGCTGACCCGGAACCCCTGCGCGCGCAGGTCGGCGATCATCCTGGCCGCATCGGTGAAGCGCGTGGTCGAGAAGCGGTAGTCGTTGCGCCAGTCGGTCTCGAACCAGCCGGTATCGATGTGGAGGACGTCGGCTGGAATCCGATGCTCGCGCAACTGCTTCGCCACCGTCCGGACCTGCTCCTCGGAGTTGTAGGTGATGCGGCTCATCCAGAGCCCGAAGGACCACAGCGGCGGGACCGGGCCGCGTCCGGTGAGTGTCGTGTACTCCGTGAGCACGTCCTTGGGCCCGCCGATGAACACGAACAGGTCGAGTAGCTCGTCGCCCGAGTATATGGTGGTGTGGCCGTCGAACTCGCAGCCGAAGTCGAGCGTGACCGGCGTGCTCGTGTGCACGAACATGCCGTAACCCGCGCTGCTCACGAACACGGGGGCGGCCTTGTACTGGCGCGTACCCTCCGCACCCAGGGCGTCCTGGAGGGCCAGCACCATGTGCTGCCCGCGCTTGTCGAGGCGCGTGAACGACTCGCCGCCCCCATAGATCCGCTCGTCCTCCCGGAGCGAGAACGTGGCCGCGACGCTCCGGCCCACGTCGCCGGCGCGACGGACGAACGAGAAGGGGACGTAGTTCGTGATCGACCGCTCGTCGCCCAGCGACACCGAGCGCGTCAGCAGCCTCCCGCGCGCGTCGTACAACTCGATGTGCCACGGATTCCTCACCAGCCGCAGGCGGCCGTACTCGCTGACGTAGGTGACCGCAGTGTCCGTCACCTCCGGCCGCCACGCCGTCCGCCCGTCCGGAACCGGGCCGGCCAGCATGATGGAGGGCTCGCCTGCCATGCGCTCGACCGGCACGTGCCGCGCGTTCAGCCTGAGTCGCACCGTGCGCGGAGACACGAAGTCGATCCGGAACGGTAGCACCGGGTCGCGGTCGTACTCCGTGCCGGGGAACTCGTCCGAGCGGCCGCGGTTGAAGGGCAACTCGATGCGGTTGAAGATCAGGCTCGGCTGACGCTCGTACCGGTTCCACCGGAGCAGGCCGTGGCCGGTGCGCGCGTCGAAGCTCGCCACCGAGTCCGGCACGAAGTAGAACGAGGCGACGTCCCGGAAGTGTTCGCTCACGTCGGGGCGGTCGCCGAGCACCGTTTGCGCGCCCGCGTCCGCGGAAACCAGGAGGCAGGCGACGGAGACGATGGCCCGCAGCCCGTGGGGCCGGGAACGAGAGCTGGTGCGCAGCATGGGTCGACGATCGCTGGTGGGCCGTCCGGCGGCCGCCGGGCGTGCAGCGCAACGTAGAGCGGGGCCTGGCCGGCTGCAACTGCTTCCCGCAGCCGGGTATCGTCTTTAGGCCGGCCAGGCGGTGCAAGTGGTCGTTCCGGTCACAGCCGGCCGCTCACGGCGCCCGGCCGGCGCGGCGGCGACGCCAGTGGAATGCTCGGGTCGAGCAGGTGCAGCCCCAGGTCGGCGGATCCCGCCCCGCCGCTGTTGGTCAGCAGCACCACGACGATGCCCCTGGCGGGCAGCAGCCCGAGGAAGGCACGGAAGCCTCCGGTCCCGCCGTTGTGCCAGACGATCGTGTCCCGCTGAGTGGTTGAACGGATCCACCCGAGGCCGATCATCGTACTGGCGTTCCCGGCCTCCGCCCGCGGCTGCATCGCGAACCGGATCGCCTCGCCGGCGGGTCCGGTGCCGCGCAACGCCGCGGCGGCGAAGGCCAGCATGTCCTGCACATCCGAGCGCAGCGCGCCCGCACCGGCGAGCGTGGGCAGATCCCACGGCGGCACCGTGTCGCCCAGGGCGTTGTGACCGGCCACGAACCGTTCGCGAAGCTCGGGCGTCATGGTGATGACGGTGTGCGGCATGCCGAGCGGCTGCAGGATCCGCTCCCGCAGCAGCTCCTCGTACGACCGTCCCGCCCGCAGGGCCAGCACGTGCCCCAACAGGCCCACGCCCACGTTCGAGTACTCGAACTGCGCGCCGGGATCGCGCGGCAGCTGGTAGCTGCCCAGGAACTCGTACAGCTGCGCGACCGAGTATTCCGCGTACGGATTGAGCATGCTGCTCATCCGCAGGTTGGTGGGCAGCCGCGGCAGCCCGGAATGCTGCGTTGCCAGCAGCTCCAGCGTGATCTGCTTGCCGTTGCGCGACGGCACGGTCACGCCCGCCGGCAGGTACTTCGCCACCGGGTCGTCCAACGCCACCTCGCCGCGCCGGACCATGTCGGCCAGAAGCGCGCTGGTAAACACCTTCGTGATCGAACCGATCTCGAACACGCTCGTGCGGTCGAGCGTGCGACCCGGGCCGGCCACGCCTGCAGTGAGCACGCGCGTGGTGCCATCCGGCTCCAGCAGGCCGAGTACAATGCCGGCCGCGCGGCCATCCTTCACCCGCTGCTCGATCAGCGCCTGCACCGCGGAGTCAGGTGGGAACGCGCTCTGGGCGGCTGCGGGTGAGGCGAAGGCCGCGAGCAGCGCGACCAGAGCGACGCACCGCCCGAGCCAGCGCGGGGGCCGGCAATGCTGCAGCCACACGGCTGCCGCCTGCGTCTCTTCGACTGCCCCGGTGCAAAGCCGGTCACTCCGTCCGCCAGGCTCGCCGCGCGCCCGGTCGCTCACGGTCATTTCGAAGCGAGGATGCAGTCGCAGGGGAGCCGGTGCGCTTCCGGGTAGGCTTCCACGCGACAGTCCCGGAACCCGGCCGACCGGAGCAGGTCCGCCACCTCAGAACCCTCGTACAGCGTGAAGACGTCGGCGGGCGGCCTACGCGGCCACTGGCGGCGCGGCTGTATCGTGATCGCCAGCAGGCCGTCCGTGCGCATGACCCGCCGGACTTCGCGCAGGCAGGCCACCGGGTCGCTCCAGAAGTAGATCGAGTGGATCGCGAAGGCGCGATCGAACGAGTCGGCCGCGTACGGCAGGGCCCGGACGTCGCCGTGGGCCAGGTCGACGAGTCCCGCGGGGAGCGCGGCGGCGTTCCGGCGGCGTCCTGCCTCGACCATGGCTTCGGAGTAATCGATGCCGGACACGTGGCCCCGGAGTGCCCGCTTCCAGGCAAACTCGGTCGCCACGCCCGGCCCGAAGCCGATCTCGAGGACGTGGGAATCCTGCCTGACGTCCAGCAGGTCCAGCGTCCAGCGGGCGGCGAACTCGTTGTGCCAGGCCATACCCCTGCCCACCAGCCGGCCGAGCAGGCCGGATGGTCTGCGGAGCTGCCTTGCGATCGCCTCACTGATCATGGTCGTGGAAGACCCTGGATAGGGAGTCTGCTCGGCGGGCCCGCCGCGGGGCCGCGCAGGGGCTGGCA
>VEPF01000413.1 GCA_012027055.1 Gemmatimonadota bacterium
CCCGCAGTTCGGGGGCGAGGCTGGGTAGCTCAGCTGGTGAGAGCGCACGACTCATAATCGTGAGGTCGAGGGTTCAAGTCCCTCCCCAGCTACTTGATGACATGAAGCCCGGAGCCGGTTCGACGGCTCCGGGCTTCTTTCCTCTCGCCGCCGCCGAAGCCGGGACCAGCTCGAGCAGCGCCAGGGGCGAGAGCGCAGCGTCGCCGGCAACGGTTGATGCACATGTGCGACACGGGTTCGGGCAACCCGTTCGACGCCATCGGTTGCCGGATTTGCGGCTGGTGAATCGGGCCAATGCCCCGCGCCGGGGGTGCACGTTTTGCGGCAAACCGCCGATTCGTTCCGCGTGGTTCTTCAACCGAAACCACCAGGCACAAGAGCACGTCCGAGGAGGGAATATGCGAGCGCGCAGCATCATTGCCATCACTGTGGCACTGCAGCCCACGTGCGCGCAGGACAGCGAGCCTATCAGTACGTTCGAGCCGCAGATGACACCCGTGAAGGCGCCGGTCTTTCGCGCGGTCAGGTATGACAGCCTGGACAGGAAAGGCCAGCAGCAGCTGGTGGCCGGGCAACGGTGGCACCACGGCCTATCCATGCGACGGTTACTGCTACAACAAAGTCGAGGATCACCAGGCCGATTACGTCGTGGTCCGCCTCGAAGACGCGGACGACGGACAGGGGTATCAGCCGTACTGGCGCGACTACGGGGCAACGAACACACACTATGCGTGCTTCATAGTCGAGTTCTGAACGCCGCGGAGTGACGGGTCGCCGAAGCACAGATCGGGTGGCGACAGCCACGCACACCTGAGTCTTCGGGTTGATGGCATGCCGCCTGGAGCAGCGTCGCGGAAAGCGAGCGCGAGGGCAGTCATGAATGACACCATGAGAGCCATGGTCCTGGAGACCTCGCCCGGCCGGCTGGTCGCGCGCGAGCTGCCGATCCCGACGCCAGGGCCGGGCCAGGTTCGGATCCAGGTCGAGGCGTGCGGAATCTGCCGCACGGACCTGCACGTGATCGACGCGGAGCTCACCGAGCCGAAGCTGCCGCTGGTGCCCGGCCACCAGGTGGTGGGATGCGTGGATGCGCTAGGCGCCGGCGTTGACGGCCTGCAGCTCGGCCAGCGAGTGGGCGTGCCCTGGCTGGGGTGGACGTGCGGCGAGTGCAGCTACTGCCGGAGCGGGGCCGAGAACCTCTGCGATCGAGCACGCTTCACGGGCTACACGCTGGATGGCGGGTTCGCGGAGCACGCGGTGGCGGACGTGCGCTACGCGTTCCCGGTCGGGGCGGGCGACGCCGTGGCCACTGCGCCCCTGCTCTGCGCCGGGCTGATCGGCTACCGCACGCTCCGGTTTGCTGGCGACGCGCAACGCATCGGCATCTACGGCTTCGGTGCGGCCGCGCACATCATCGCGCAGGTCTGCGCGTGGCAGGGCCGCCTGGTGTACGCTTTCACGCGCCCGGGGGATCGGGCGGCGCAGCAGTTCGCGGCCGAGCTGGGTGCGGTCTGGGTGGGCAGCTCGGATGAGTCGCCGCCCGAGCCGCTGGACGCGGCCCTGCTGTTCGCGCCCGCCGGGGAAACCGTCCCGGCCGCGCTGCGGGCGGTGCGGAAGGGCGGGGTGGTGGTGTGCGGCGGGATCCACATGAGCGACATCCCGTCCTTCCCGTATGCGTCACTCTGGGGGGAGCGGAGTATTCGCTCGGTAGCCAACCTGACGCGGGCGGACGGCGAGGAGTTCCTCGCGCTCGCGCCGCGCGTGCCGGTGCGCACGGTGACCACCACGTACCCGCTGGCGGCAGCGCAACGCGCGCTCGACGACCTGCGCGCGGGCCGGCTGCAGGGCGCGGGCGTGATCGTGCCGTAGCGTTTTCCCCGCGAACGGATAAGTTGCATGGTGGCGGCGCACGCACCGGGCGATGCGCCGCCTTTCGATTTCACCGGGACGATCATGGCAGCAGGTCCGAGTCCGCGTGGACGTCTCTACTCGGTGCGCCGCTCCGCGCTGCATGGCCGGGGTGCGTTCGCGCTGCGTGCGATCCCGCCCGGCACCAGGATCGGGGAGTACCGGGGGGAGCGAATCTCCGAGGACGAAGCGGACCGCCGCTATCCGGATGACGTCGCTGGTCCCCACCACACGTTCCTGTTCGCACTGCGTGACGGCGTGGTGATCGACGCGGCGGTGGGCGGCAATTCGATCCGCTTCCTGAACCACTCCTGCGACCCGAATTGCGAAGCGATCGAGGAGGCCGGGCGCATCTTCATCGAGACGGTGCGGCCGATCGGTCCCGGCGAGGAGCTGGTGTACGACTACAACTTCATCCTGCCCACGCGGCACGGCGCCGCGGCCAAACGCCGCTACCCGCGCCACTGCGGCGCGCCGCACTGCCGCGGCACCATCCTCGCGAAGAAGCGCTGACGCCACCGGGCGCGTGGCCCGCCCTCCCTATGACGGCCTGAGCGCGCGATACCGGCGGTAGGGCAGGAGCGAGGGGTGCAGCGCCGCCCCGGCCGCGAGCAGCAGGACCGGGGTGCAGAGCAGGGCGGCAGCCCTGGCCCCCACCACGTCCGCGAGCGCGCCGGCGCCGATCATGACCACGGCACCGGCCGCCCACGCGAGCCCCATGACGATCCCGGCGCTGGTAGCGGCGCCGTGCGGAGATGCCTCCTGCGCCATGATTACCAGCAGTGGCAGCAGCGCGATGTTGAGCAGTCCGGCCGTGGCGGTGGCGGTCAGCGCGGGGAAGGTGCCGGGCGTGAGCGCCAGCGCCAGCAGGTGGGCCGGGATCGACAGGATGATGAGCCAGAAGAGCAGGCGGCGCCGGTCGAAGCGGTCGGCGAGCAGCCCGCCGATGATGCTGCCCACCGCCTGCGCGCTCAGGTAGGTGCTGAGCGTACTGGCGCCGAGCGCCTCGGAGCCGCCGGCGGCGGCTATCGCGATCGGCTGGAGTGTCAGGAACACGCGCTGCACGAAGGCCGCGGTGGCGCTGATGGCGAAGAGCAGACCGAGCGGGCCATGCAGCGAGCGGACCGCCTCGGCCGCGCCTTCCAGACCGCGCGACGGGCGGGCGTGACCGGCAGTGTCGGGGACCACGCGCAGCATGAGCGCGGTGAGCAGCAGTCCGGGAATCATGGCCACGACGAGTCCGCGCATGCCGAGGCCGCCGACCAGCACCACCGCGGCGACCGGCCCGAGCGCCGATCCGAGCGCGCCGCCGAACGAGAAGATGGACATGCGGGTGCCGGCCCGGCTGCCGTCCCCGGCGCGCGCCACCACCGAAGCCGCGGGCGGGTGGAAGAGCGCGCTGCCCAGGCCGCCCGCCGCGAGCAGTGCCGCCAGCACCAGGAACGATCCGGCCAGGCCCATCAGCGAGAGGAAGACGGCCGAGATGAGCGGTCCCGCGATCACGAAGCGGCGGACGCCGTACCGATCCGCGGCCGCGCCCATGAAGGGCTGCAGCACCGAAGCGCCCAGGGCGAGCGCGGTGGTGAGCGTGGCGGCCAGGGTAATGGAGAGGTCCAGCTCGGTCATGAGGCGCGGCAGGAGCGGCTGCAGGAACGACGAATACAGGTCGTTCACCCCGTGCGCGACCGCGACCGCGAGCGCCAGCCGCCAGCCGGAAGCCGGGGCCGGTCCGACGTCGCTCACGAAGCGCGGGCGGGGAACGGAGACCGCGGGTACGGCGACGTCGCTCACGATACCGCAGGATGGGCGTTCGCGGCCGCGGCGGAGCGAGCCGCCGCGCGGCGCTCGAACAGCAGGTAGAGCGCGGGCGTGACCGTGAGTACCAGGATGGTGGAGCTGGACAGGCCGCCGATGAGCGCGTAGGTGAGCGCGTTCCAGATGTTGGCGTCGGCCGTGGGGCTGAACAGCACCAGCGGCAGCAGGCCGAGGATGGTGGTCAGGCTGGTCATCAGGATGGGACGGGCGCGGTCGAGCGCGCCGCGCTCCAGCGCCTCCGGCAGCGGCAGCCCGTGCCGGCGCCGGAGCTGGTTCACGCGGTCCACCAGGAGTATCGAGTTGTTGACCACGATCCCGCTCATCATGATCACGCCCACGTACGCTTCGCGCGTGAAGGACGCGCCGGTGTAGAAGAAGAGCAGGAACACCCCGATCAGCGCCATGGGCACGGTGAGCAGCACGCAGAGCGGCTGGCGCAGCGACTCGAAGAGCGCGGCCGTGAGCATGTAGACCAGCAGGATCGCCACGGCCGTGATCAGGTACATCTGCCGCTGCTGCTCCGGCTCCCAGTTCCAGCTCTGCCGTTCTTCGATGCTGTAACCGGGCGGCAGTGCCGTGGCCTTGATCACGCCATCGCGCACCCGGTCGCCCAGCTTGGTCGGGCCCCGGAACTCGTAGCTCACCAGCCGCTGGTACTGCTGGTTCTCCCGGATCACGGCGTTCAGGACCTGCCGCTCGCGCAACGTGGCCACGTCGCCCAGCCGCACGCTGGCTCCGCCCGGGGCGGGAATCAGTGTCTCGAGCAGCTGGTGGGAGGCCATGTACCGGAAGCCGGCCAGCTTCACCGAGAGTTGCACCTCCTCGCCGCCCACCTGCAGCAGCGACGTGCTCGCGC
>VEPF01000371.1:0-4284 GCA_012027055.1 Gemmatimonadota bacterium
CCCCGTGGGAGGCCGGCGGGTGGGGATTTGCCCGCTCCGGGCGCCCACGCGTACATTGCACGAATCCCAGAGTCAGGATAGAGACGATGCGCTGTCTGATCATCGCCGACGATGAATTCTCCGGCGCGGTGCTGCAGCGGTACGTGCTGCAGACCGGCGAGCTGGACCTGGTAGACGTGTGCGCTTCAGTCCCGGCCGCCCTGGAGGTGCTGAAGGCACGTGATGCGGACCTGGTGCTGCTGGAGACCGGGGGGCCGGGGACGGAGGGCGACCTGGCGCTGCTGCGGACGCTGGAGCGGCGGCCGGCGCTGATCGTGGTCACGGAAAGCCAGGAGTATGGCGTGGAGGCGTTCGACGTGGACGTCGTCGACTACCTGGTGAAGCCGGTGCTGTACGCGCGCTTTCTGAAGGCGGTGGAGCGTGCCCAGCGGCGGCTGAACGGGGGCCAGCCGGTGCCGCCCGGCTCCGTGTTCATCCGCATCAACGGCCGGCTCACGCGGATCCCGCTGCAGGACATCTTCTGGGTGGAATCCGAGGGCGAGCAGGTGAAGGTGCACACGCCGGGCAAGGTCCATCTGGTGCAGCATTCGATGAAGGCGATGGAGCAGCTGCTGCCCGAGACCGAATTCGTGAGGGTGCACCGGTCGCACCTGGTGCGGGTCGACAAGATCGTCGATGTCGAGTCGGACAACCTGGTGGTGTACCGGGAAGTGGTGCCGATCGGCGCGAGCTATCGTGCCGCCGTACTGGCGCGGCTGCCGCGGCGGTGAACTCGCCCTGGCATCCCGCAGCACCCCGGTGCCCGCCGCATGGCGGGCCCCGCTCATTTCACCGTCATGCACGATCCCCCATGAAGCTGATGGGCAGTGGCGCGGCGCTGGCCATGGCCGGCACGTAGTGGGCGGGCGGGCTCCTCGCGCAGGGCGAGGCGCGCCCGACCGCCGCCGCGGTGCGCACGGCCTCGCCGGTGCGCCTGGATGGCCGGCTCGATGAGGCCGACTGGGCGAACGCGCCGCCGATCACCGCCTTCACCCAGAACGATCCGCAGGAAGGCGCGCCGGTGAGCGAGCGGACCGTGGTGCGGCTGCTCTACGACGGAGCCGCGCTCTACGTCGGGGCCTGGCTGGCGGACCGGGAGCCGGTGTCGCGCCGGCTGGGCCGGCGGGATGCCTGGCTGGAGAACTCCGACTGGTTCTCGATCGCGCTGGACAGCTATCGCGACCGGTTGACGGCATACCGCTTCATGGTGAATCCCAGCGGCGTGCGTAGCGATGAAGTGCTGAGCGGCGGCAACGCCGACCACGGTGACAACTCGTGGGATCCGGTCTGGGAGGCAGCGACCGCGGTGACGGACTCCGGCTGGGTGGCCGAGCTGCGGATTCCATTCAGCCAGCTGCGCTTCAGCAAGGCGGAAGTGCAGGAGTGGGGTCTGCAACTGGAGCGGACCATTGCGCGGCGCCAGGAGGAGGCGGTGTTCGCGTTCACGCCCAAGGCGGAACGAGGCGGGGTCGCACGCTACGGCGTCCTGACCGGGCTGCGGAGCATCCATCCCGGGCGGGGGGTGGAAGTGGTGCCGTACGTGGTGGCGCGGGCGGAGTATCAGCCGATCGACCGTCCGGAAGCGGCCACGTTCGCGAATCCGTACCGGGACGGCTCGGATTGGTTCAGCAACGCAGGTGTGGACCTGAAGTACCGCGTCGCATCGAACGCCACGATCGATGCCACGTTGAATCCGGACTTCGGGCAGGTGGAGCTGGACCCGGCGGTCATCAACCTCACGGCGTACGAGACACAGTTCGAGGAGAAGCGGCCGTTCTTCGTGGAAGGGGGCGACATCTTCGAGTTCGGCGGCGAGGCCCAGCTGGTGTATTCCCGCCGCATGGGTGCACGCCCGTCGGTGCGCGCGCCGGCCGGCACCCTGTACAGCGATGTGCCCGAGTCCTCCACGATCCTGGGCGCGGCCAAACTGACCGGCCGGGGCAGCGGCGGCTGGAGTTTCGGAATAGGTGATGCGGTCACCGCCGAGGAGCGTGCGCATTTCGCGCTGGCGGACGGCAGCCGCCGCTCCGCCGTGGCCGCGCCGCTCACCAACTTCCTGGTAGGCCGGGTGAAGCGGACGTTCCGGCGGGGCGAGACGTGGATCGGGGCGCTGGGCACCTCGGTGGAGCGCCGACTGGAGCGTGACGCGGTGGTGGGGACGTCGCTCACTCCCACGCTGCGTACGCGCGCCTACACCGGCGGCGCCGACTTCAGCCACGAGTGGGCGAACCGGAGCTGGCGCGTGGAGGGCGCGCTGGCCGGCAGCTGGATCGAGGGGAGCGCGGCGTCGATCACGGCGGCGCAACGTTCCTCCGCGCGCTACTACCAGCGGCCGGACGCCGCCCACATCGAGCTCGATCCGGCGGCGACCACCATGTCCGGCTACGATACGGAGCTGAGCGTGAGCAAGGAAGCCGGCCTGCACTGGCGCGGCGAGCTGCAGGCGACCGCGACCAGTCCGGGCTTCGAGGTGAACGACGTCGGCTACCAGCGGCTCGCCGACCGGAAAGGGCTGGAAGGGTCGCTGATGTACGTCGAGAACCGTCCGGGGCGGGTGCTGCGGAACTGGCGCATCGGCGCGGGCAGCGGCACCGAGTGGAACTACGGCGGCGACTATCTCGGGGCGGAGCTGGGCGTGGAGGCCGAAGGGCAGCTGCTGAGCTACTGGAACGGCAGCCTGGACGTGGAGCAGCGGCTCAGCGGGTACGACGACCGGCTCACGCGCGGCGGCCCGCTCACGCGCGGCCCGGCGAGCACGTCGGTGCGTGGCGAGGTCGAGTCGGATGACCGCCGGCCGGTAGTGGTGCAGGCGGAAGGCGGCTGGTCCCGCGACGAGGCGGGCGGCTCCTCGCACGAGCGCCGGGGCGGAGTCGAGATCCGGCCGGCCGCGTCCTGGAGCCTGTCGGTGGGTCCCGAGTACGGTCGGGAGCACAACACCGCGCAGTACGTCGGCTCGGTACCCGATCCGCTGGTGACGCGCACCTACGGCCGGCGCTACCTGTTCGCGGACCTGGAGCAGCAGACCCTCTCCATGGATACCCGGCTCAACGTGACCTTCTCGCCCGCGCTCACGTTCGAGCTGTGGCTGCAGCCGCTGATCGGCAGCGGTGCCTTCAACAGCGTGAAGGAGCTGCTGGAGCCGCGCACCTTCCGGTTCCGCGCGTACGGCCGGGACATCGGCACGGTGCAGCGCGCTGGCCGGGAACTGATCATTGATCCCGACGGCACCGGCCCCGCGCCGAGCTTCACCGTGGCGGACGAGGACTTCAACAGCCGCAGCCTGCGGGGCAACGCGGTGCTGCGCTGGGAGTGGCGGCCGGGCTCCACGCTCTTCCTGGTGTGGCAGCAGGTGCGGGAGAGCGAGGAATGGCGCGCCGACCTGGCGCTGCGGCACAGCGCCGGCGAATTGCTGCGGGCGCCCGCCCAGAACGTGTTCCAGGTCAAGCTGACGTACTGGCTCGGTACCTGACCGCCGCCCCCGTCACCACCGGCATGATCGCAGCCACCGATCCCCGGTCCCGCGCGACCGAAGCGAGGCGCGGACGCTTCCGGCGCCCGCCTCGCTGGCTCGTGTCGGTACTGGCGGTCACGATCGTGCTGACCCTGGTGGCCGTGCTGCTGGGCCGGTTCTGGTACCTGCCTGCGAAACGGCGGGCTGCACTGTACCCCTGGCAGGACCGGCTCACCACCATGGTGCAGAGTCGCGAGGCGGCACTGGAGAGCTGGGTGGCGGCGTACCTGGGCGATGCCCAGACCCTCGCCACCTTCCCGTCCGTGCTGCAGCTGCTGGGACCGGGAGCGCGGACGGGCAGCTCGGCGGCCGGCACGCACGTTCGCGAAGTATTCGAGCAGGTCGCCGCGAACAAGGCCTTCGAGGCCGCCTGGCTGCTCGATGCCGCCGGGCCTCCGCTGGTCCACGTCAGTGAGCGGGATTCCGAGCGCGCCGCAGGTGCTCTGGCCGATTTCAGCCGCCGGCTCGCGGCCGGCGGCGCCTCGGTCGACGTGGTGCTGGATGCCGACGGCACGCAGCTGGTGCTGCTCGGCTCGCCAGTCTGGCGCGAGGGGACGCTGGTCGGCACCGCCGTGGTCCAGGTGGACGCCCGCACGCAGCTGTTCCAGGTGCTGGGCAGCGGCCCCGCCCCCACCGAGTCGGGCGTGCACTCGACGGTCCGGGGCGAAGCGGCTCGGGGTCAGGTACACCACGGAATCGCCCACCTGGGCGACCAGCCGCAGCTCGCCCGACTC
>VEPF01000371.1:4294-4575 GCA_012027055.1 Gemmatimonadota bacterium
CCGAGTCGGGCGAGCTGCTGCTGGTCGCCCAGGTGGGCGATTCCGTGGTGTACCTGACCCCGAGCCGCTTCGCACCGGACCGTCGAGTGCACGCCCGCCGCGCGCTGGACGAGCGCCTGGCGGCGGCGGTCGCCCTGCAGCACGGCGATACGTTCGGCAACTTCCGCGACTATCGGGACCGGGCCGTGATCGCGGCCACCGCCCGGTTGCCCAACGAGCCCAGGGCGATTGTCGCGAAAGTGGACTCGGTGGAGGAGGCGGGCACGGTGCGGTCCGGGCTG
>VEPF01000278.1 GCA_012027055.1 Gemmatimonadota bacterium
ACAGCCTCGAGGGGCTCGAGGCTGTAGTCAAGGACATAACTGATGACCTGGGTCACGGCGGGCGGGATGCGGCAGGCGCCGGGCGCCCCGACGACCAGGTGCACGTGCCCGTCGCGCAGGACGATGGTGGGGGCGATGGTCGAGGTGCGGGTGCGCCAGCCGGCGGGAATGGGCTGCGCCTGCCCGGGCTGGATGCGGACGCCGGAGTCGTTCAGGAAGAACCCGGAGACGAACTCGCCCACGCCGAAGGTGCTGCTGTTGGTCTGGGTGAGGGCGACGGCGTTGCCGGCCGCATCCACCACCGAGATGTGGGTGGTTTCCCCGCCGGTGGGATCAGCTTCGGGCCCGGCCAGGACCGGCACCCGGGTTTCGGCCGGCACCGAGTCCGGCGCGATACCGGGGTCGGGCGCGGGCTCTGGCGAGTAGGGCTGGAGCGCGGCGCAGGCGGGCGCGGGAGCGAGGGAGTCGAAGGCCGCCGGGTCCGCGGCCTCGATGCGCTCAGCGGCGCGGCCGGTGCCGACCAGGGCCGCGCGCCGGGCCGCGAACTGCGGCGAGATCGTGCCCGCGGCCGGGACGGCACGCCAGCGGGGGTCATCGTTGCCGGCGTTGTCGGCGTTGGCGACGCGGAGCGCGCTGGCGAGCACATCGAAGGTGCGCGCCGAGCGAGTGGGCAGGCCCAGGGCGGCCAGGTCGTGGGGCTCCAGCAGCTCGAGGGCATGGAGCACCTGCGCGCCGGTCTGGGGCGGTGGCGCGGAGAGGATGACGTCGCCGCGATAGGCGGTGCAGAGCGGCCGTTTCCAGAGCACCGGGAAGCCCAGCAGATCGGGACCGGTGACCGGGTGCCCGCCTTCGTTCAGGGCAGCCACCAGCTGGCGCGCGGTTTCGCCGCGATAGAAGCCATCGCTTCCCTGCTCCGCCACGCGCCGCAGGGCGGCAGCGTGCTCGGGGTTGGCGAGCGTGCGGCCGGGTGCGAGCGGCCGGCCGCCGGGCCAGAAGCGGGCGGCACTGGCGGGGTAGCGATGCAGCTTGGCGGAGTCGGCGAGGATGAACTCGGCCAGCACCTGGTTTACCGGGAAGCCCTGCTCCGCCAGGCGGATGGCCGGGGCCATGACGGTGGCGCGCGGGAGCGTGCCGTAGCGTCCGTGGAGCTCGAGTAGCCCGGCTACGCTGCCGGGGATGCCAACCACGCGCAGGTCCTGCCGCCGCGACCCCGCCGCCGTGCCGTCCAACCGTTCGCGGCGGAACGGTTCCAGGTTCTGGGAGCTGTAGAAGTCGACGTACTCGGCCTGGTGCTCGCGCTGCAGCCAGACGAGCGCGGCGCCGCCGCCCCCGATGCCGGACATGAGCGGTTCGGCCACGCCAACGGCGAAGGCGGTGGCGACCGCGGCATCGACGGCATTGCCGCCCTGGCGCAGCATCTCCAGCCTGGCCGAAGCGACCGCGCCGTGCGCGGCGGCGACCCGCTGGCCGAGCTCCGGGGCGGGGGTGGCCGCGGGCGGTGCGGCGCCCGCGCAGGCGGCGAGTTGAACCGCCAGCCCAAGCGGAAGTGCGAACGCGCCGCGGCAGGGCGATGGAGTGCTCAATGGAGTGCGAAGCTGGCGTGGACGGTGACGGTGATCTCCTGCTGCCGGGTGGCGGTGGCGTGCATGCCCAGCCCGCTCACCTCGGTGGAGTACGGCTCGGTGATCTGGAACACGCCGGAGCGGGCGGAGATGATCTTCCCGACGCGCGAGTCCGTGTTGTCCGCGATCTGGGCGGCGCGCTCGCGGGCATCCCGGGTGGCGGTGGAGAGCAGCTCGTGCTTGAGGCTCGCGATCCCGGAGTAGAAGTACTCGAGCTGCGAGAACTCGAGGGCGGCGCCGGCGCGCAGGACGGCGGCGGGATCGAGGGCGAGTGGCTCCACGTCGGCGATCCGGTCGGAGATGATGAAGACCGGCTGCTGGAGCGTGTATCCGGTGCGCACCCCTTCGCGGCCCCACAGCGGCTGGGCGGTGGGGGGCTGGACGATGAGCGCGGAGTCGGGCAGGCCGCGGGAGCGCACGAGGTCCCGGCAGTGCTGGACGTCGGCCCGGAGCTGGGCGTAGCCGGCGGGCAGGCCGGCATCGCTCACGGGGCGGGACACGGTGAAGCGCCACTTCACGACGTCCGCGACGAAGGAGCGGGTCGCGGAGCCGACCACCTGCACGGTCTGCTGCGGGGCGCGGGCCCGGTAGAAGAAGGCGCCGAAGATGACCGCGGCGAGCACCAGGCCGAGCGCGAGCACCAGCGCCGCCGCCAGGGACCGCCGCGCACTGCCATTGGCTTCGTTCATGACCGCAGTCCCGGCTAGAGGATTTCCAGCACTTTCTCGGGCGGGCGCGCGATCACGGCGCGCTCGCCCTGCACGACGATGGGACGCTGCAGCAGCGCCGGGTGCGCGGCGATGGCGTCGAGAATGACGTCGTCGGAGACGTCGCCGTCGAGCCCCAGCTCATGGTACTCGGGCTCCCGGGTGCGGAGCAGCGCGCGCGCCGGGAGGTGCAGCTTGCGGAGCAGCTCGGCGAGCGCGGCACGCCCGGGCGGGGCGATGATGTAGTTGATGCGTTCGAAGTCGAAGCCCCGCTCCCTGAGCAGCATGGCCAGCCCGCGGCAGGTGGTGCAAGTCGGCTTCTCGTAAACCGTCAGCATGGTCTACCAGCGCACGGCGGCGCTGCCCCAGGTGAAGCCGCTGCCGAAGGCGGTGAGCACGAGCAGGTCACCGCGCTGCAGGCGCCCGCTCGCCGCGCATTCGTGGATGGCGATCGGGATGGTGGCGGCCGTGGTGTTCCCGTAGCGCTGGATGTTGTTGTACACCTGGTCGTCGCGCAGGCCGAGCTGGCGCTGGACCATCTCGTTGATGCGCAGGTTGGCCTGGTGCGCGATCAGCAGCTTCACATCGGCCTCGCTGAGGCCGTTGACCTCCAGGGCGGTACGCACGCTCTGCGGCATCTTGGTGACCGCGTGCTTGAACACTTCCCGGCCGTTCATGATGGCGTACTGCCGCCCCTCATCGAGGTCCTGGTGCGAGACGCGCGGGTAACGCGCCGAGGTTTCCACCTCGCACCACAGCTGCTCGGCGTGCCGCCCATCCGCCCACAGGTGCGTGGACAGGACGCCCCGGCCTTCGTCCTCGGTGGGCCCGAGGATGGCCGCGCCGGCCCCATCGCCGAACAGCACCGAGATGTCGCGGCCGGCCGGAGTGAAATCCATGCCGGTGGAATGCACCTCGGCGCCCACCAGCAGGACCCGCCGGTATTGCCCGGTCCGGATCCACGCATCGGCCACGGAGAGGCCGTAGATGAAGCCGGTGCACTGGTTGCGGATGTCGAGCGCGGGGATGCCCGGGACGCCCAGCTTGCGCTGCAGGTACACGCCCCCGCCGGGGAAGCAGTAGTCGGGGCTGAGGGTAGCGTAGATGATGCAGTCGAGCTCCTTCGGCTGCATGCCGGCGCGGTCGAGGGCGCTGCGAGCCGCTTCGAGCGCCAGGTCGGAGCCGGCCTGTTCGCCGGGTTTGACCCAGTGCCGGGTCTCGATCCCGGTGCGCTCCCGGATCCACTCATCGGAGGTGTCCCACCACTGCCTCAGGTCGTCATTGGTGAGGGTGCGCTCGGGCACGTACAGGCCGGTACTGATGAACTCGGTGCGCGGCATCGCGTTCTCTTTCTGCGCTGCAGGTGATCAGCTGCGCTCCCAGCTCCGCACGGCGCGCTCGGCCAGGGCGGTGATGGTGAGCGAAGGATTGACGCCGGGATTCGCGGATACGGCGGAGCCGTCCACCACGAAGAGGCCCGGATAGTCGAACACCCGGTGCTGCGCGTCGATGACCCCGTGCGCGGGGCTCTCGGCCATGACGCAGCCCCCCAGAATGTGCGCGGTCGTCGGGGTCCCGAACAACAGCTCGGTGAACAGGCTGACCGGGTAACCGTCCACGCGCCGGGCGATATCTTCGGCCAGCTCGGTGGCTTCGGGAAGGGCGGCCGTGGGCGGCGGCCCGTCGGCGAGGCGGGTCCGGAGCCGGCCGCGGCGTCCCAGGTCGAGCGCGAGCATCCCCTCGGCGGCGCGCATGTAGAGCATGATGAGCGAGTGGCGGGCATGGTCGCCCACGAACAGCGCGCGCACCGAACCCACCGGGTCGCGCGCGCCCCGGCGGAGCGCGGCCCGGCTCCGCACGCCGGCGGTGGCGCCGGGCGCGTGCGGCACGATCAGCAACCGGAAGAAACCGGAGCCCTCCGAGTAGCGCACCGGCTCCACGCTGGAGCCGCCCGGCAGGCGCAGGATGGAGGTGATGGCCACGCCTTCCGCGAAGCTGCGGTCGCGGCGCCGGGTGATCACGCCGAGCAGCACTTCCGAGTTGGTGCGCACCTGCCGGCCGACGGCGGGGGACAGGCTCGGCAGCCCGTCGGCACTGGCCCGCAGCCGCAGCAGCAGGCGGGTGGTCCCGAGCACGCCCGCGGCCAGAACCACGTCGCGGGCCTGGAATGTGCGCAGGCGACGTCGGCTCCCCCATCCCACCGGCCCTTCCAGCGCGCGCACCTCGTAACCGCCCGGC
>VEPF01000141.1 GCA_012027055.1 Gemmatimonadota bacterium
GGCGAACTCGTAGGCGCTCTTCACCTGACCCTGGATCTGCGCTTCGCCGAGAACCATGGAATCCAGGCTGGACACCACCCGGAACAGGTGCTCGACCGCGGCCTCGTCGTGGAGCGTGTACAGGTAGCGCTCGGCTTCCCGCTCCCCCATGCCCGCATGATCGGACAGGAAGCGTACGCCCAGGGTGGGCGCCTCCGCCTGCGCATCCGCCACGCGCAAGTACAGCTCGGTGCGATTGCAGGTCGAGACCAGGACCGCTTCGCTGCAACCGGTCGCTGCCAACTGCCGAAGCGCGACCGCGCTCGCCTGGGCATCCAGCACGAAACGCTCGCGGACGTTCAGCGGCGCCGTCCGATGGCTGACTCCCACGATCGCGAGGCCCACGCCGCCCTGCCTACAGGAAAGCCGGTCCGGCTACCAGCGCGAGCCGGAGCACCACGTAGAGCATTAGCACGCCCACGAACGCCACTACGCTGGCCACTGCGGCCCGGCGCTCCCGCCCGGCGCTGCCGGCGGCGCGCGCCGCGATCACGCCCAGGAACGCGATCCACGTGCACACGCCCCAGATGACCTGCGGGTTCCCGGCCACGAAACTGTTCTGGAAGCGGATGGTCCACGCCCAGCCGAGCAGCAGGGCCAGGGTGAGCGCCGGAAAGCCGATCGCCACGGCCCAGCGACCCAGCAGGTCGAGGGTCGGCAGTGACGGGAAGTACCTGAAGATGCGGCCCAGCCGCTTGCTCTTGAGCTCCCGGAACTGCAACAGGTACAGGAGCCCGGCCGCGAACGCCATGGTCAGCCCGGCGTAACCGATCAGGGCCGCGAGCACGTGGAAAGCGAACCAGATGCCGCGGAAAGCGAGCGGCGTGCCGGTCGGGCGGAGTCCCAGCAGTAGCGCCAGGGTTGCGAGCACGGTGATGAGCGGCAATAGCACCAGGCCCACCGGCCGCGACTCGCTGGCCGCGGTGGTGACCAGCAGGAAGACACCGATCAGGAAGCCGAGCGTGGCCAGCGACGGCGCCAATCCGACCAGCGGCAGCTCGCCGTGCGTCGCCGTGAACGCCGCCAGCGCGGAGCCGTGCAGCGCCACGCCGCCGGCTGCCAGCCAGGTACCGCTCTGCGGCGGCCGGTCTCGGCCTCCCGCGAACGACACGGCCAGCACTGCGGTGGAAGCAATGTAGAGCAGCAACGCGCTGCCGATCAGGATCGTGCTCATGCTCACCAGGATGTGGCTGCGGGCGCCCGTTGCCGGGCGCCCGCACCAGTTACACCACAGAGGCGGAAAAGCGCCGCGGGCGGACTAGGGCATGCGCGCGATGAGCCGGACCGGCAGCCCGGGCCGAACCGATGTGTCGAAGACACCGGTGAGCCGCACGGTCGCCGCGCGCGCTGCCAGGCGGACCACCCGCGCGCGTGCCACCTCAACCGGCGGCACGACCGCCGCGGTCGCGCTCTGCTGGGCGCCCGGGACGTAGACCGCCAGCTCGTCGCCCAGGCGCAGCGCCCCGCCGTTCACCGTCACGAAGCCGTGGCTGCCCGTGCCATAGAGCTGTTGCGGCGCCAGGAACTCGAGCAGCTGCCCTTCGGTCCCGCCGGCTACCGGTTCGGCCCGTCCCACCGGGATTTCCGGCATGCGCTCCAGCGGCATCACCAGGTCTCCCACGGCCGCGGCCGCGAACTGCTGCGTCAGGCGCCCCCTCAGCACGCCGCTACCCACCGAGTCCACCAGCACCAGGGCCAGCGGTTCGATCACCTGTCCGTAGCCGGTGATGTCCCGGCCCACGCGCACCAGCTGCAACGTGTCCCCGGCCTGCGCGGACCGTCCCCGCAGCTCGCCGATGTTGACGCGATAGTTGGGGTGTAGCACGGGCGGGATCTTGTCGCGCGCCGTGCTCGGCTGATCCGCCAGTCCGATCACCCGGCCGCTGATCCGCTCGGCGGCCGCGGGCTCGACCCAGGGCGTGGCGTAGTACTCCGCCGGCGGAATCACCGGCCGTCGCAGATCGAGCGTGACCGCCGCGCCGGCCGCGCCCCGGGCCGGCGCGGCCGCCGGAGCTCCCGGCACTCCCGCCGCTGCCGCCGGCTGCTCCTGGACGGGCTGACCGGCCGCTGGCGCCGCGGCCGCTTCACCGGGAACGCCCGGGATGCGCAGCCGCTCTCCGGGATAGATCCAGTGCGGATTCTCCACCACCGCGCGGTTGGCCTCGTAGATCATCGGCCAGAGGAAGGGATTGCCGAGGTAGTGACCGGCAAGGTCCCAGAGCGTGTCGCCCCGCCGCACCACGTGTTCGCGGTCCTGCGTTGCCGGTTCCTGCGCGGTCCCCGACACCGCCAGCAGCACCAGGGCCAGCGGCAGCGCCACCCGTAGGGGCCGGCGCGAAATCCCGGGCTCGGTCATGGAAGGCCCTCTCCTGTCGTAGTCGTACGGCGGCTGTTAGCGTGCTCGCGTCGTATCGGCGAACGCTCGATCGAGTGCGTGCTCAGCGTAGCCGGATCCGACGTCGCCGGGGAGGTATTCCCAAGATATGCCGCGGCGTGAGGGGTGTCAAAGCTCTGGCGCGCAGTCGAGCGACGCTGGTGCTCCGTTCGGTCGCGCACGCTCAGCGCTGCCGGCGCGCGTATTCGCGGGCCCAGTACGTGATGATCATGTCGGCTCCGGCCCGCTTGATGGAGAGCAGCGCTTCCGTCATGGCGCGCTCGACGTCCAGCCAGCCCAGCTGTCCGGCGGCCATGATCATCGCGTACTCGCCGGAGACGTGGTACGCGCACACCGGATAGCCCGTCTTCTCCTTCACCCGCCGGATCACGTCGAGGTAGGAGAGCGCGGGCTTCACCATGACGATGTCGGCGCCTTCGGCGATGTCCAGCAGCACTTCGCGCACGGCTTCGTCGCTGTTGGCCGGATCCATCTGGTAGCCGCGCCGGTCGCCGAACTGCGGCGTGCTCTCCGCGGCCTCGCGGAACGGTCCGTAGAACGCGGACGCGTACTTGGCGGCGTAGGCCAGGATCGGCACCTCGGAGAAACCTTCTTCGTCGAGCACCCGCCGGATGGTGGCCACCCGGCCGTCCATCATGTCGCTCGGCGCGATGATGTCCGCGCCGGCCCGCGCGTGGCTCAAGGCCTGCCTCGCCAGCAGCTCCAGCGTCCGGTCGTTGTCCACGGACACGCCGTGCAGCACGCCGCAGTGGCCGTGCGAGGTGTACTCGCACATGCACACGTCGGTGATCACCAGCAGATCCGGGAGCTCGCCCTTGATGGCGCGCACCCCCTCCTGCACCACCCCGTGCTCGTGCCAGGAAAGGCTCCCCGTCTCGTCCTTGCGCTCCGGAATCCCGAACAGGAGCACCGCGGGAATGCCCAGCTCGTACGCTTCGCGCGCGTCCTTCACCAGCTCGTCCACGGACGTCTGGAACACGCCCGGCATCGATCCCACCGCGCGGCGCACGCCTTGGCCCGGGCACACGAACAACGGCAGGATCAGCTGGTCCACCGCCAGCCGGGTCTCGCGCACCAGCGCGCGCAGTGCCGGCGTCCGCCGCGTGCGGCGCGGCCGATATGCGGGAAATGATGACATCGTCACTCGCTCCACCGTCTGCCTGATCGTGGGTCCGGCGCACCCGCGCCGGACCGTTCCCGGCTCACCGGCCGCTTCCATCCGCCGCCGCGCCCCCGTCCGGCGGGGTCGGGTCCGGCATCAGGAAGACGCGCATCACCAGCGCGTCCTCAGCCGGTTCCTGGTAGTAGTTCCGCCGCTGCCCGACGCGCGCGAAGCCGAGGCTCTCGTACAGCTGCCGGGCACCGGCGTTGGACGGCCGGACCTCGAGGAACAGCTCCCGTACCCCGCGCTCGGCCGCCCGCTCCATCACCGCCACGACTAGCCGGCGCGCCACGCCGCGACGGCGCCAGACCGGGTCTACGGCCACGTTGCCCAGCTCGCCCTGGTCCAGCACCTGCCAGTACACGGCGTACCCCGCCAGGCGCCCGTCCAGCTCCGCCACGAGCAGTTCGGCATCCTGCCGCTGCAGCAGCCCCCGGAACGTCAACTCGCTCCAGGGCACGCTGTACGACAGCCGCTCGATGCGCTGGACTTCGGCCACGTCGGCCCCGTGCATGAGCCTGAGCGTCACCGGCGCGGTCACGCGCGCAACCCCTGTTCCGCTCCGGAATCCCTCAGGTACGCCGGCTCCCACCCGGCCACCTCGCGCACTCGGCCCGCCTCGGGATCCAGCTCCTGCAGCCACAGCAGCGCGGCCGCCCGGGGCGGCGTCAGCAGCGGCGGCACCGCCGCCGCCGGCAGTCGGGCCGCGTAGCGGACCGCACCGTCGCCCACGAACAGCGGCTCCAGCGGCGCCACGCGCTCGAGCACCGTGGCGAGCGGCAACGCCACGGGCTCCAGCAGCACCTCCAGCGGCCCGTGCCCGAACCGGTAGCACCCGGCGTAGACTTCCCCGCGCCGGGCATCGAACAGCGCGCACACGGGACGTCCGCCCGCGCGTGCCCCAGCCGCCCCCGCAGCCAGGCTGCTGTGCGCAAACAGTGGGCTTCCCAGCGCCGCGGCCCGCCCC
>VEPF01000399.1:0-7275 GCA_012027055.1 Gemmatimonadota bacterium
GGCGAACTTGCACGCGGCTTCGTTGGCTTCCGCGCCGGAGTTGCAGAAGAACACCCGGTCCGCGAACGAACGGTCCGCCAGCTCGCGCGCCAGCGCTTCGGCCGGCGCCGTGCGGAACAGATTCGACGTGTGGACCAACCCGCTCTCGAGTGCGACGCGCAATGCGTAGCTGACGCCGGCATCCCCGTATCCCAGCGCGTTCACGCCGCTCCCGCTCGCGAAGTCGAGATAGGAATTCCCATCGGCGTCGATCAGACGCCGCCCCGCTCCCCCGACGAACAATGGGGCCGCCGGGCGGTAAACCCCAAGTACCGCGCTGCGCGCGCGGTCAGTCAGGACACTGGCTGTGGTGTTCACGCTACCGCCTCCAGAGAACGCTGCAGCACGGTGCCCGCGCTGCGATCCGCCAGTACGCTCAGGTCTCCGATCCGGACGGCCGGCACGCCGGCAGCCAGCGCCGCCGCGCCCGCGCGCAGCTTCACTGCCATCCCACCGGTGGCGGTGCCGTTCGCGAGCAGGGCCTCTGCGTCACCGCCCGAAAGGGCACGCTGCACCTCGCCGCCTGCCAGCACCCCCGGCACGTCCGTCAGGAACACCAGCTCCGGGGCATGAAGCGCGGCCGCGACGGCGGCCGCTACCTCGTCTGCATTGACGTTCAACGCCGTGCCGTCCGGTGCCAGCGAGATGGGCGAGATCACCACGGTCAGTCCGGCCGAGCGCAGGCGCTGCACCAGTCCGGCCCGCACCGCCACCACCCGACCCACCAACCCCAGGCTCCCACCGGCCGCCACCTCGGCCCGCACCAGCGCGCCATCAACGCCGCTCAGCCCGACTGCATCCACGCCGGCATGCTGCAGCGCCGCGACCACACGCTTATTGACCAGCCCGTTCAGTACCATCCCCGCCGCCGACAGCACCTCGGGTGTGGTGATCCGCTTGCCTTCGTGCCACGCCACCGGCACCCCGAGACGGGTCGAGATAGCGCTGATCTCGGGGCCACCGCCGTGCACGATTACCAGTGGCTCGGCGACCGTGGCGGCCGCCGCCGCGAACTGCTCGAGCCAGCCGGCATCAGCCAGAGCCGCCCCTCCGAGCTTCACCACCTGCGGCGGCATCACTGCGGAAGCCCTTCCTGCTCGGGCAGGCCGAGCATCAGATTGGCATTCTGGATCGCCTGGCCCGCCGCGCCCTTCAGCAAGTTGTCGAATGCGGCCACCAGCAGCACCAGCCTCTGGCTCTGCCCGGCCACATCCGCGAACCCCAGCGCCACCACGTTCCGGCCCACCGTGTCCCGCACTGCCGGCAGCTCATCCAGGACTGCCACGAACGGCTCCGCCGCGTACGCCGTCCGGCACGCCGCCGCGAGCACCGCGGCGTTCACTCCGTCCGGCACCGGCACGTAGATCGTTTCCAGGATCCCCCGCCGGATCGGCAACAGATGTGGCGTAAAGACGAACTCGGCAGGGCCGGCAAGGCGCGCGAGTCCCACGCCGATCTCCGGAACGTGCCGGTGACGGTTGCCTACGCCGTACGCCCGGTAGTCCTCCGCCACTTCCCCGAACAGCAGATCCCGGCGCGCGTTGCGGCCCGCACCCGTCACGCCCGATGCCGCATCGATGATCAACGACCGGCCGCGATCCACCAGACCAGCCCTGAGCAGCGGCGCCAGCCCCACCAGGATGCCGGTCGGATAGCAGCCGGGGTTGGCGATCAGGCGGGCGCCGCGAACCTCGTCACGCCACAACTCCGGCAGGCCGTACACCGCCCCGGTTCCTGGTTCCCGCAGGTCCGCGGAAAGGTCCACGGCGGCCAAACCCGCCGCCGCTGCCCGCACTGCCCAGAGTCCGGATTCTCCGCTCGGCAGGCAACTGAAAACGACGTCCACCTCCGCCAGCGGAGCGGTCTCGGCTGGCACGTACCGCAGGTCGGTGCCGCCCGCCGCCCGCCCGGCCTCGCTCTCCGAGGTGGCAAAAACCAACCGCAGCGCAGGGTGGGCGCGGATCAGCCGCACCACCTCCAGGCCGGTGTACCCGGTCGCACCGATGACTCCTGCTTTGAACATTCTATTCATGATTTATGACTAATTATCCATGTTTCAGGCGTTTGCGTCAAGAGCGGAAACAGGTTCGGGGAGTATCACGAAACGCCCGTTGAACCATCGGGCGCCGAGGCCGGCTATTCGGTTACGCCGGCAAGTTCTTCGAGGCGGTGCTGGATCACGGGCACATGCTCCGGGTGACGCAGCACCATGAGGATGGTGTCATCGCCGGCGATGGTACCGAGCACCTCGGGCCACTCCTCCCAGTCGATCGCCTCGGCCACGGCCTGGGCGCCCCCGACCATGGTCTTGATGATGAGGAGGTTGCCGGTGCCTTCCGCCCCCAGGTACAGGGCGGGCAGCAGGCGTTTGATGGCAGGGGTGTTGTCCCAGCTCTCGGGGGGCAGGGTGTAGTGCGAATGGCCGTCGGCGTCTGGGACCTTGACGAGCCTGAGCTCGCGGATGTCACGGGACAGGGTTGCCTGTGCGACGTCGAAGCCGCGGCGGGCCAGCAGTTCGCGGAGGTGCTCCTGGCTGCTGACGCGGTTGCTCTGGACGAGTTCCCGGACGGCGGCGAGCCGGCGTTGCTTGTTCATGCACTGGAGGATGTTGGGCGAGCAAGTCGCGAGTCAAGGCATGACGAAGGCAAAACCGAGCACAGCGCCATAGAGGCCGCAGAGCCCCATGCGCCGCGTGCTGGCCGCGGCCAGCCGCCAGCCGCCGTGACGCAAGGCGAGCAACCCGAGAAGGGCGGCGTGAGCCAGGCCGGCGAGCGCACCGGAGCCGATGGTCGCTTCACCCACGATCGTGAAGGCAACGCCGTATGCCAACGGATAGGCACCCAGACCGAGCCAGAGGGCGCGGCCGGTGGTCGGCTGGCGAGGCGCGAGCGCGATGGCTGCGAACGGCAGGCGCAGCAGCGGCGCTGCCACGAGCCCGGCGAGAGTGGTGGCGGCGATTCCGCTCCACAAGAGCAGCAGCACCGCAGGGAGGTGGGCGATCAAGAGGCCCCGGGCGGATTCGAACCGCCGCATAAGCGCTTTGCAGGCGCTCGCCTTACCACTTGGCTACGGGGCCAGACGGGGAGAGCGGGAGCGGCGGCTGAGAGCGGGCAACCGGACTCGAACCGGCGACCTTCTGCATGGCAAGCAGACGCTCTACCAACTGAGCTATGCCCGCGAAACGGCGCGCAAACGTAACCGGGCCCGGCGCGGCCAGTCAAGCGGAGATGCGGCCAATGGCCAGGTTGTAGACCTGCTCGTAGATGCGCGCGGAGCGGCGCCAGGAGTGGTCGATGCGCATGCAGCGCCTGCGCAGCGGCGTCCAGGCGGCGGTCCGCCAAGTGGCCAAGGCGCGTTCGACTACAGCGGCCAGGGCGGAAGGGCTCGCTTCGGCGAATGCGAAGCCGGACTCCCCATCCTCGACGGTATCGGCCAGGCCGCCGGTGGCCCGCACGATGGGCGGCGTGCCGTAGCGTTGAGCGATCAGCTGCCCTAGTCCGCACGGCTCGTAGCGCGAAGGCATGAGCATGAAATCGCCGCCGGCGTAAAGGAGGCGCGCCAGCCGGTCATCGAACGCGATGCGGGCCGCGAAGCGAGTGGGTGCGCGCTGCTGCCAGTATGCCAGGGCGTCGTGGTATTCGCCCCCATCGCCCAGCACGGCCACGCGCACGCCTTGGTCGAGCAGCGCCGGCATGGCGTCCAGGAACAGGTCGAGGCCTTTCTGGTATGCCAGCCTGGTGATGAGCACGATCAGCGGTCCGCCGTCCTCGAGGCCCAGTTCGTCGAACAGGGAGGCCCGGTTCTGGTCTTTGCCTTCGAGATCGGTCTCGTCATACGGGGCGGCGAGCGCAGTATCGGTGGCCGGGTCCCACTCCTCGGGGTTGATGCCATTGAGGATGCCGTGCAGCACCCGCCGTCGGAAGCGCAGCAGCCCGTCCAGCCCGGCGCCGAAGGGCGCGGTCTGGATCTCGCGCGCATAGGTGGGGGAGACGGTCACGAGGCGGTCGGCAAGCGCGATGCCCGCCTTCATGAAAGAGACGTGGCCGTGGTACTCGACGCCGTTCTCGGTGCGATAGAACTCGGACGGGATGCCGGTCGCGGGCAGCACGTCGGGTGCGAAGTTGCCCTGGTAGCCGAGGATGTGGATGGTGAAGACGGTGGCGCTTTCACCGCCGTCGACCTGGCTGAAGAGCGGCACCAGGCCGGTCTGCCAGTCGTTCAGGTGCACCACGTCGGCGCCCCAGCGGGCGGCGTAGGCGACGATTGCCCGACTGAAGAACGCGAACCTCCGGGCCAGCGTCGCACCGCTTTCGGCGAAAGTGCCGTACGGCTGCGTCACCGCGAAGAAGTCGGGCTGTTCCAGCAGCACCGCGGGCGCCCGTTGCGCTCCCGGATGATGCAGAAAGCAACCGGCGCTCACCGGACCGTCGGGCCACGGCACCCGCAGGTCCGACTCCCGCTCCGAGGACCCACCTTCGATCCTGCTGGCGGCATACGCGGGCAGGATGATCCGCACTTCCAGGTTGCGATCCCGGAGCGCGTCGGGCAGCGAACGCGCGACGTATGCCAGGCCGCCGGTCTTGAAATACGGCAGCGCTTCGGTGGCCGCGAGCAGCACTCTCATCGCTTCACCTGCTTTCGCTTCGGTCTCGCGTCGGCCGCCGCGCCCCGATCCAGGGACCAGGCGAGGAATCCGGCCAGGGCGGCCGCGTGCGGACCGGCGGCGGTGTGTCCGGAGCTGACGTCGTATTCGTCCGCAGCCACGCCATCGGTGAGCTGCAGCGCCTGCAGGGTTCGGAGCGCGCGGTCCCGACCCGGTCCGAGCAGCTCGGCGGCAAGCGCCGCAAGCGCGGCGCGGCCCGCGGTGCGCCTGCCCGCCATGCCAGGGTATGGCGCCGCACCCTGCCAGAGCGGATAGTCAGCCGAGTGGAACAGCTCCATGGTGTTGCGCCAGATGGGATCCTCCGGCGGGCAGAAGCCCAGCCAGGGCAACAACACGAGGCTGGCGGTCGGATCGTCGTACACGGCCGCGTCGCCCGTCAGGTTCGTGGCTGAGGCCAGCACCGGGACGCCGTCCACATCGACCGTGCAATGCTGCCAGATCGCGGCCGCCACCTCATCCGCCGCGCCGGCGAAGCTGGCGGGGGACTCCCCTTTCTCCCCCTGCCAGATCTGCGGCAGCGCGCGGGCGTATGCCCAGAGCAGGACGTTGCCGAACGTCGGGTACGGATAGTCCGCGAGCTCGCCGGGGCTCAGGAGTTCGGTTTCGGCGAGGAGCACCTCACGGTGGAGGTGGTCGTAGAGCGCGCCGTCCACCTCCCGCAATACGTCCTGCACCAGCCCATCCTCGATGATGGACTCGTCCTGGGCCTCGCGGGCGTAGCGCGCGAGCGCCAGTGGATATGCCAGCAGTTGGTCGAGGACGAACCCGGGGGCCATGATCCCACCATCGAGGTACCTCGCCGGCTGGCCGGCAGCTCCCGAGAATGTCTCGATGACCCGGATCAGCAGCTCGCGCGCCAGGAAGGGATCGCAGAGCGTCACCGCGGGGAGCGTCCAGAACAGCACTTCCCGCTCGTTGCACACGGCGGTCGATCCGTGCTGTGGAGAGCGCGATGAGACGGCGTGCAGCCGGTCGTCATCCAGTCCGCGGCCGAGCGCGAAAAAGTGGTTGAAGAGCAGGTTGCGGTTGAGCAGCTCATTCAGTCCCGGATCGTCGGCTTTCCGGACCAGCTGCGAGAGCGCCAGGCGGCCACGCCGCAGAAGCCCCTCCCCACCCAGGCGGGCCAGTTGCGCGACGGTGGCCAGCGCCCCGTCGCGATCGCGCCCCAGGCCCAGGAAGAAGCTGAAGCGTACGGTTCGCCCCGCGGGAAGCTCCCCCTCCTGGACCAGGTTGGCGATCAGTGCGGCGCCGCCGTCCGCAGTGCACTCCCAGTCGCCCGCGCGGGCCACCGGCTCAGTCCCTTCCCTGCCGGCCAGCACCTGTACCTCGTCGTTCGCGCCGCCCACGGCCAGGGCGGCCCCGAACGGCACCAGCCCCGCTTCCAGCGCCACGCCCGGCAGACCCGCGCAGCCGGCCAGGCGCGGGACCCCCGGCAGGGGTCTGCCGGTGCGCAGGTGCAGGTCCGTGCCGCGCCAGCGCCCGGCCAGGGCCGCGCGCGCCCGCCGTGCGCTGGCCGACGTGTTATGGATCCGGATGTCGATGACCGCCCCGCGGATCGGCGGAGCATACCCGGCGGGAGCGCAGACCGTGAGCGTGATCTCGCAGTCCAGGCGGCGGGTCCGGGCTTGCGGGATCCAGCGGTCCAGCCGCTCCCACTCGAGGTCAGCCAGGAGGACACTTTCGCCGTCCACCTCGAGCACCGGGCGCAGCAGCGGATCGCCGCTCCAGACCAGCAGACCGGCCAACGCGCTGTGCAGCGCGGTGAGCCGGGGGATGACCGCTCCGTCGTGCTCGATGTCCGGAATCGAGAGGTAGTGGTTGCCTGTCAGTTCCCGCTCCGCCATGGCCCTTCCCGCTGGTGCTCCCAGGTCCCACTACGCTGGCCTCGAGGCGAAGTATCGGGCGGGGCCGCCGGGGCGTCAAATCAACGCCGCTGCAGGATGCGGAACGGCCCGCCAGTGGTCCCGGCGGGCCGTCCTTCGGCGCGCAGGCTCGGATGCCCGCGTGCAGCGGTCTAGAAGTGGAACGTGAGCGTGGCCCCGAGCAGGTGCCCGCCGAAGCTGTACGTGCCCGTATTGAGCGCCGTCGTCGGCTGCGCGCCGCCGGCCGCTTCCTTCACGCGGCCTTCGCGGTCATCCTGCTGCAGGTACTGGTAGGCCGCGTTCAGCTCGATGGCCTTGGTCAGGTTAATCCCGGCGCCGATGGTCGCTTCCTTGCGATTGGCTTCCGGCAACAGGGGCGTGACCACCTCATCGGGCGCGGCCGCGTTGTGCACCAGGCCGCCGGCCCGGAGCACGAAAGCGTCGCTGAACGCGTAGTCAGCACCCACGCGGAACGCGCTCGTGTTCTTGTAGTTCTCGTAGCGGGTGAGATCCGGCGCCTTCTCGAAGTCAACCTTGATCTCCTTGAAGCTCGACCACCACGTGTACTGGAAGTCCCCGAGCAGCAGCAGCTTCGGGGCGGCTTGGAACGCTAGCCCGAGTACCGCCTGCGCCGGCATCGGCAGCGACGCCTTGATGCTCTGAGCCGCCAGTGTCGAATTGAAGGCCGCCGCCACCCCACCCGAGATCACG
>VEPF01000399.1:7285-13531 GCA_012027055.1 Gemmatimonadota bacterium
GATCGGGTTGCCGGCCGGCAGGTTGATTGCTGACTCCGGCGTGCCCGCCGGTGCGCCCAGCGGGTTCCCCGCCGGCAGCGTCCAGGTACCCGGAGCGAAGCTGATCGGCGAGAAGGCCGCAT
Source organism: Gemmatimonadota bacterium (assembly GCA_012027055.1). Lineage (GTDB taxonomy): Bacteria > Gemmatimonadota > Gemmatimonadetes > Longimicrobiales > RSA9 > VEPF01. Next base: position 7,408 of record VEPF01000399.1, read on the forward strand.
CGCCCTCGTAGTCGATGCTCACCTCGGTCATGTAGCGCGCGGCCAGGCTCAGGCGATCAGTCGCCTTGAAGAGGATGCCAATGTTGGCGCCCAAGCCGGTCCCATCACCCTTCAGCTTGGCATCGGCGAAGTCGGTGCCGCGCGGCGCGCCCCCCGCGGTCAGCGGCAGGGTGCCGGCCTTCTGCTCGGATACGTCCAGCCGCTGCTGCAGGTCGATCTTCGCACTGACGTAGGTCAGCCCGCCGCCCACCGAGAGCTTGTCCGTGACCTGGAAGGCCACGGTCGGCTGGACGTAGATCGACTGCAGGCTGTTGTCGTATCCGAGGAAGCGCCCCTCGAATCCCTGGGTCGGCCAGGTGGTGCCCAGGCCGTAGGGCACGTACACGCCCAACCCCACGCCGAGCTTCTCGGTGACGCCGTAAGTGAGGTATCCGTGCGGCACCGGGATCGGGTCGTTGTCCAGATCGGTCGGGTTGCCGGTGTTCGGACGCCACTCACCGTTGGCGATCACGAGGGTGCTGCCCACGCTGAAGGCGCCACCCTTCTTGCCGGCCACCCCGGCCGGATTGTAGAAAATGGCCGAGCCATCGTTGCACGGGGCCGCAACCGTTGCCCCGGCCCGCGCCATCGCGCAGGAGCCGTGCTCGTAGACGGAGAAGCCTTGCGCCAGGCCAGGTTGCACGGTCCACAGCAGCGCCGCCGCAGCGAGCAGTGCGCCACTGGCTAACCGTCCGGAATGCGCCACAACACGCATGTCGGGTCTCCTTGGGAGCGGTGGAGTTACGGGGGTACAGCGTCAAGCCGGGCACAACAGTGGGGCCTCGCGGCCGTTTTCGCTAGTTCCTTGTCGTCAATAGCTCCCGGGCGTGCTCGAGACTGGTGGCGCTTTCCGGGTCTCCACCCAGCAGCCGGGCCAGCTCCTGCAGCCGGTCACGCCCGCGCAGCTCGGCCACAGTGGTAAGCGTCGTGCCGTCCGTCACACGTTTGTTTACCAGCAAATGGTGGTCGGCCCGCGCAGCGATCTGTGCCAGATGCGTGATCGCGAACACCTGCCGGTCGCGCGCTACCTGCTGCAGTTTGGCCGCAACGTGGTGCGCGACCCGGCCCCCGATGCCGACGTCGATCTCGTCGAACACCAGGGTGGGCACGGGATCGGCCCGAGCGACGATGGCCTTGAGCGCGAGCATCAGGCGGGACAGCTCGCCGCCCGAGGCCACCCGGGCCAGCGGTCGCGGCTCGAAGCCCTGGTTCAGCGCCACCCGGAACTCCACGCGCTCCGCGCCCTGCGCGCCCGCCGCCGGGAGCGGCTCCAGCGCCACGTCGAAACGCCCGCTCATGCCCAGCTCGGGCAGCAGCCCAGCCACATCGCCGGCCAGGCGTCCGGCGGCCGAGCAGCGGGCCGGCGACAGCCGCCGGCAGGCATCCTGGAAAGCCGCGAGCGCGGCCGCATGCTCCTGGCGGAGCGCGGCCCGGTCGTCATCGAGATACTCCAGTTGCGCCACCTCGGCGCGTGCGGACGCGAGCGTAGCCAGCACATCCTCGATCCCCGGCCCGTACTTGGACTGCAGCCGGAAGATCAGGTCCTGCCGCCGCCGCGCCTGCTCGAGCCGACGCGGGTCCTGGTCCACGCTTGCGGCATAGTCGCCCAGCTCCCGGCCCAGCTCTTCGAGCGTGTAGTACGCCTCGTCCAGCACGTCTCGCTGCCGGCCGAGCCCGGGATCTAGGCGGAGCAGCTGCTGGAGCAGGCGGCGCACGTCGCCCAGCCGCGCCGTGACCGATGTGTCCGCGGCATACAGCAGCTGGTGCAAGGTGGCCGCGCCGTGCGCCAGCTCATCGGCGTGCTCGAGCTTCGTGGCCTCCTGTGCCAGCTCCTCGTCCTCGCCGGCGCGCCGGGCGGCAGACTCGATCTCGGTCACCTGGAAGCGGAGGTCGTCGGCGCGCCTGGCCAGTTCCCGCGCCCGGCCGTCCAGGTCCTCCAGCCGCTGGATCGCATCCTGCAGCCGGCTCCAGGCCGCGCTCACCTCGGCAGCGAGGTCGCTGCTGCCCGCGAAGGCATCGCGCACCCGCCGCTGCTCGTCCGCCTGCAGCAACGCCTGGTGCTCGTGCTGGCCGTGCAGGTCCACCAGCATCCGGCCCAGTGCGCCGACCAGGCTGGCAGTGGCGGCCGCCCCGTTCACCCAGGCCCGGTTCCGTCCCTCTGCGGCAACTTCCCGCCGCAGGATCAGCAGTCCGCCTTCATCCTCGGCACCCCACTCCCGCAGCAGCTCCTGCACCGCCCTCTGGCCGGACACATCGAATACGCCTTCCACCACCGCTCGCGCGGCACCCGGACGCACATCTTCCGAAGCAGCCCGCTCCCCGAGCAGCAAGGCCAGGGCGCCGACGATTATCGACTTGCCGGCGCCAGTCTCCCCGGTCAGGACGTTCAACCCCGGCTCGAGCCGCAGGGCGAGCTGCTCGATGACCGCATAGTTCTGGATGCGCAGCTCGATGAGCATCCCGGAAGCTAGCGCGCCGCGGACGCGGGATTCAATGGCGGGAGCGGCCGCTCACAGAGGCGCACGGCCATCGTGCTCGATTGCCCAGTGCAGCTTCCGCCGCAGCGTGGTGAAGAAGTTCTGCGTGGCGAAGCGCACCAGCCGCACGCGCGCGGCGCCGCGCCGTACGAGCAGCCGCGCACCCGGGCGCAGCTCGGCGCCTTCCTGCCCATCCACCGTCAGGATCAGGCCCTCGATCTGCGTGAGCGCCGACACCGTGACCTCCACGTCGGGCGGCAAAACCAGCGGGCGCACGCCCAGCGTGTGTGGGCAGATCGGAGTGGCCAGGATGCACTCCACGCCGGGCGCCACGATGGGTCCGCCGGCCGAGAGCGAGTATGCGGTCGACCCGGTCGGAGTGGCGATGATGATGCCGTCTGCGGTGTAGGTGGCGACTTCCTGGTCATCCGGTCCCACGCGCACCCCGAGACGCACCACGCGCGCGAAGCCACCCTTGTGCAGGACCGCGTCGTTGAGCGCGATGAAAGGTGGGCCGGCTACGCCGTTCTCCCCCACCACCATGGCCTCGAGCGTGAACCGCTCGTCGATCCAGTAGTCGCCGGCGAAGCAGGCGGCCAGGTAGTCCGTGCACTCGGGCTGCGGGACCGAGGTCAGGAACCCGAGGCGTCCGAGATTGACTCCCAGCACGGGCACCCCGATCGGTGCCACCATGCGCGCGCCCCGCAGAAGCGTGCCATCGCCGCCGAGCGTGACCAGCAGGTCGATGGCATCCACGCGCAGCTCGCCGGCGCCCGGCACCAGCGCGCGTGCTCCGGGCTCGATCAGCAAATCCCGCCCGTGGGCCACGCAGAACTCGTGCAGGCGGCGGAGCGTCTCGGCCACTTCGCCCGGGCCGTGCGTCGCCACCACTACGCCGATACGGCGGTAATCGCTCATGCGCCCACTCGCACTGGAGTGATCCCGGCCTGCTCCGCCAGGCGTCGTGCCCGGACACCGATGCCCGGCACGTCCAGGCCGCACTGCGCCAGCTGCTCTTCGCGAGAGGCGTGCTCGATGATCCGATCGGGCACTCCCAGCACCTCGACCCGGGGCGGGTGCTCCATGGGCAGGGCGTCGATCAGCCGCGCGATCAGCGCCCCGAACCCGTTCACCACGGTGCCCTCCTCGAGGGTCAGGAGCGCCCGGTGGTTGCGCGCCAGTTGCTCGAGCAGCTCCGCGTCGTGCGGCTTTAGGAACCGGCAGTTGACCACGGTCGGATTGAGCCCGAACAGTTCCAGCTCGCGGGCGGCTTCCAACGCGGGCAGCACCATGGTGCCGACTGCCAGCAACGCGAGCTCGTCACCGTGGCGCAGCACTTCCCAGCCGCCGAACGGGCAGGCGGAGATGTCCTCGAGGGCGGGTACGGCCGCCGGCACGTTGTCGCGCGGGTAGCGTACCGAGTACGGACCACGGTCCTGCTCCACGCCCAGACGGAGCAGGGCCAGCAGCTCCGCGCCGTCCTTGGGTGCCGTCACGATCATGTTGGGCACCGCCAGCAGGTATGCGATGTCGTACAGGCCCATGTGGGTCGCGCCATCGTTGCCCACCAGCCCGGCCCGGTCCATCGCGAATACCACCGGCAGATTCTGGATGGCCACGTCGTGCACGACCGAGTCGTAGGCCCGCTGCAGGAACGTCGAGTAGATGGCCACGATCGGCCGGATGCCCTCGGTGGCCAGTCCGGCCGCGAATGTGACGCCGTGGCCCTCGGCGATGCCCACGTCGAAGTACCGCTCGGGATAGGTGTCGCCGAAGCCGCCCGTGCCGGTGCCGCTCGGCATGGCCGCCGTGATTACCGCTACCTCCGGGTGCAGTGCCCCGAGCTCCACCAGCCCTTTCCCGAACGCGTTCGTGTACGCCGGCAGCCCGCCCGCCTTCTTCGCCATCTCTCCGCTCAGCTTGTCGAACGGCGTCGCGCCGTGCCACACGACCGGGTTCTGCTCGGCGGGCGGATAGCCCTTCCCTTTCTTCGTGAGCACGTGCACCAGGCGTGGCCCGCCCCAGCGCCGTACCTTCCGGAACGTGTCGATCAGCGCGCCCAGGTCGTGACCGTCGACCGGACCGACGTACCGGAAGCCCAGCTCCTCGAAGAGTCCACCCGGTGTGAGCAGGCTCTTGGCGCTCTCCTCCAGCTTGAGCGCGACATTCTCCAGCCCCGGCGACTTCCGCACCAGGTGCTTGATCTCCTCGCGCAACCGGTTGTAGGTCGGGTTGGTGACGATCCGGTTTAGGTGCTTCGCGATCGCGCCGACGTTCTTCGAGATGGACATCTCGTTGTCGTTCAGCACCACGATCAGGTCGCGGTCGGTGTGACCCGCGTTGTTCATCGCCTCGTAGGCGATGCCGCTCGTGAACGAGCCATCTCCGATGATCGCCACCACCTTGTAGTCTTCGCCCTGCAGGTCCCGCGCGGCGGCGATTCCCAGGGCGGCGGAGATCGATGTGGCCGCGTGCCCGGCCCCGAAGACGTCGTATGCCGATTCGGCCCGGGACAGGAATGGTGCCGGGCCACCCTGCTGACGGATTTCCGAGAAGCGGTCGTTGCGGCCGGTGAGGATCTTGTGCGGGTACGCCTGGTGGCCCACGTCCCAGATCAGCTTGTCGGTCGGCGTGTCGAACACGTAGTGCAACGCAATGGTCAGCTCCACCACCCCGAGTCCGGGTGCGAAATGCCCGCCCAGCCTGCTGACCACGTCCACCAGCCGTTCGCGCACCTCGTGTGCCAGTTCCGGCAGTTCCTCGGGCGCTAGTTGCCGCAGGTCTCCGGGATCCTTCACCCGATCCAGCAATGCCACCTTCAACCTCCTAGCTGTGTCGCGCGAGCACCCATTCGCCCACGGCTTCGAGTTCTGCACTGGCGATACCCGCCGCGCGCAGGTACCCTCGCGCCTGGTCCACCGCGTCCCGGGCTCGGCTCCGGGCCCCCGCGACTCCGAGCAGGCCGGGGTAGGTGGCCTTGTCCTGCCGGCGATCTTTCCCTGCGGTCTTTCCAAGCGCGGCCGTGTCGCCGCTTTGGTCGAGCAGATCGTCGACCACCTGGAACGCCAGCCCGATGCCCGCGCCGTATTTGCCCAGGGCCCCGACCTGAGCCGGCGTGCCTCCTCCCGCTGCGGCCCCCATGCGCAAGGCCGCCTCGAACAGCGCCCCCGTCTTCGCGGCATGGATCCGCGCCAGGCCGTCCGCCCCCAGGGCCGTCCCGAACCCCTCCGCCTCCAGGTCAGCCCACTGACCCCCGACCATGCCGCCGGCCCCGATGCCGCGCGCCAGCGCCAGCGCCAGCTCAGCGGTCCGATCCGCGGGCAGGGCCAGGTCACGGCAGCCGTGCAGCAGCGCCCGGAACGCCAGCGGGACCAGCGCGGCACCGGTCACGGTCGCGATGGCAGGACCGAAAACACGGTGCAGGGTGGGCCGACCGCGGCGCAAGTCGTCATCGTCCATGCAGGGCAGGTCGTCGTGGATCAGCGAGTACGTGTGCGCCAGTTCCACGGCCGCCGCAATCCGGTATACCGCCGCGGGCGCAGCGGGGTCGAGGGCGCGGCTGGCGCGCACGCACAGGCTGCCCCGCCGGCGCTTGCCGCTGCCGGCCA
>VEPF01000399.1:13541-15313 GCA_012027055.1 Gemmatimonadota bacterium
GGCGCGGCAAGCGCGCCCGCGATCGCGACGACCTCGGCTGCGGCGATGGTCGCGAGCACTTCATCGAGCGCCGCTCGCTCGATCTCCAGTACCTGCTCGACCATGAACTCGCCCGGGTTCACGGACCCGCGGTTTCGGGGCGCGTCTCGATACTGCCGTCGGCGCGCTCGAGGAGCCGCTCGACGCGCAATTCCGCCACCCGCAACAACCGCTCGGTCTCGCGCACGTGCCGCACCCCCTCCTCGAAGAGCGCGAGGCCTTCCTCCAGCTCCAGGTCCTCCCGTTCCAGCCGCTCCAGGATCTGCTCCAGGCGGGCGCTGCGCGCTCCTACGCCACTCTCACTCATGGTCTGCCTCCAGCGCCCCCTCCGAGCGCGCCTGCACCGAGCCATCCCCAAGGCGCAGGCGGAACGGCGTTCCGCCCGGCAGCTCCCGGCAGCTGCGCACTACCCTGCCCCCTGCCGTCTGTGCCACCGCGTAGCCGCGCGCCAGGATCCCGAGCGGCGACAGCGCCTCCAGCGTGTGCGCCAGCCGGGCCACGCGCTCCCGCGTCCGCACGATCCAGTCGCGCAGCGCATCCTCCAGACCCTCCGCCAGCTGCGCCAGGTGGTCACGCCTCTCCGTCACGCCTCGCAGTAGCGCCCCCCGAAGCCGGCCTTCAGCCACCCGAAGCCCGGCGGCCAGGGCCAGCCCGTCCGGTACCGCGCGCTCGGCCGCGGCGGATGGCGTCGGCGCGCGCACATCCGCAACCAGGTCCGCGATGGTCACGTCCGTCTCGTGACCGACCGCGCTGATCACCGGCACGGGACAGGCCGCGATCGCTCGTGCCACCGGTTCTTCGTTGAACGCCCAGAGATCCTCGACCCCGCCGCCGCCGCGTCCGACGATGATCACATCGATGCCCGCAACCGCGCCGAGCCGCGCCAGCGCGCGCCCAATCTCGCGGGCGGCGCCATCGCCCTGTACCGGCGCCGGCGACAGTACCACCCGGACCCACGGCGCCCGCCGCCGGATCACGTGCAGGATGTCCTGCAAGACCGCTCCCGCCGGGGACGTGACCACCCCCACCGTCTCCGGGAAATCGGGCAGCGGGCGCTTGCGTGCCGCCGCCAGCAGCCCTTCTGCTTCCAGTTGTGCGCGGAGCTTCTCGAAGGCGACGCGCCACAGTCCGCCGGCCGCCCGCGCCTCCAGCTCGCGGACCACGAACTGCACGTCTCCCTTGCGATCGTACAGTGTCAGTCGGCCCAGCACCCGCACCTGCATGCCTTCATCTGGATCGGCTGGCAAGCGCTGCGCGTCGGAGCGGAACATGACGCAGCGGATCTGGGCGTGGGCGTCCCGCAGGCTGAAGTAGCAGTGGCCGGAACTGCCGTAGCGTTTCCAGCCCGCCACCTCTCCGGCCACCCACAGGGAGGGAATTGCGCGCTCCAACGTTTCCCGGGCGAGCGCCGGGAGCGCGCTGACGCTCAGGGTCTGGGCGGCCGCCGGGCCTGCGGACGCCCGGCGGCTCGGCTCGCGTGCTTCCTGCGGCGGGTCGAACAGGTCGCCGTGGAAGTTCCGCGCGGCGCTCACGCCTGCGCCAGCACCCCTTCGGCGGCCTGCTGGCGAGCGGCCTGGAGCGTGTTCTTGAGCAGCATGGTGATGGTCATGGGCCCCACTCCGCCCGGCACGGGCGAGATGGCCGCGGCGACCACCGACACTCCCGCGAAAACCACGACGCCGCCCAAGCGATAGCCCATGGCGTAGCACGCGACGACCACCCGCGACACGCCC
>VEPF01000399.1:15323-21947 GCA_012027055.1 Gemmatimonadota bacterium
GTTCACGCCCACGGCGAGCACCACCTCCCCGGGCTTCACCATGTCCTTCGTGATCATCTCGGCCTTGCCAATGGCCGCTACCAGGATATCTGCCTGGCGCGTCACCGCACCCAGGTCCTTCGTGCGGCTGTGGCACACCGTCACGGTGGCGTTCCCGCCCTTGGTCGTGCGCAGCAGTAGCAACGCCACCGGCTTTCCCACGATGTTCGAGCGGCCCACCACCACCACGTGCTGACCGTGTGGGTCGTGTCCCGAGCGCATCAGCATCTCGATGACCCCGGCGGGCGTGCACGGCGCCAGCACCGTGGGATCACCCACCGAGAGCCGCCCGACGTTCATCGGGTGGAAGCCGTCCACGGCCTTCGCGGGATCGAGTGCGAGCAGGATCTTCTGCGTGTCGATGTGCTTGGGCAGCGGCAGCTGCACCAGGATGCCGTGCACCGCAGGATCGGCGTTGAGACCGTGCACGATTCCCAGCAGTTCGGCTTCCGGGGTCTCGGCCGGTAGCTCGATGGTGTGCGAGGTGAAGCCCGCCTTGTCGGCCGCCTTGCCCTTCATGCGCACGTATACCTGGCTGGCCGGGTCGGTGCCCACGATGACCACCGTCAATCCCGGCCGCATGCCGGGCTCGGCCGTGAAGGCCGCCGCTTCCGCTGCGATCTCCACCCGCATCTCGTCGGCGATCTGCTGTCCGCTGATGATCTGTGCCATGTGCCCTCTATGGGTTTCCCCGGCCCTGCCGCGACCGCTGCGGCGCGGCTGACGGCGGGCGCCGGCGGATTCTCGGTCAGCGCGCGAAGTCCACTGCGCGCGTCTCCCGGATCACCATCACCTTGATCTGTCCGGGATACTGCAGTTCCTCCTCCAGCCGACGGGCAATCCGGTCGCTCAGCTCCGTCATGCCCGCATCGTCGATGGCCTCCGGATTGACCATCACCCGCACCTCGCGGCCCGCCTGGATCGCGAAGCAGCGTTCCACGCCTTCGAAGTCGTTGGCGATCTCCTCCAGCCGCTCCAGCCGCTTGACGTAAGTCTCGAACATCTCCCGGCGGGCTCCCGGTCGAGCCCCGCTGACCGCGTCCGCGGCGGTGACCAGGAAGGTCTCCGGGTAGCGGTGCGGCTCTTCATCGTGATGCGCCCGGATGGCGTTGAGCACCTGGTCCGGCTCGCCGTACTTCTTGCACAGGTTCCAGCCCAGTTCGACGTGCGTGCCCTCGTGCTCGTGCGTGAGCCCCTTGCCCACGTCGTGCAGCATGGCCATGCGGCGGGCCATGGCGGCGTCCAGCCCCATCTCCGCGGCCATGTTGCCGGCCACGATCGCCACTTCCTTGGAGTGCAGCAGCTGATTCTGGCCGTATGACGTCCGGTACTTGAGCCGCCCCAGGATCTTCACGATTTCCGGGTGGATGCCGTGCACCCCGAGTTGGTACAGGATCTCCTCGGCCGCCTGGACCATGCCCTCCTCCACCTCCTTGCGGCACTTCGCGACCACTTCCTCGATCCGGCCGGGGTGGATGCGGCCGTCCGCCACCAGCTTGTCCAGCGCCAGGCGGGCCGTCTCCCGGCGCACGGGATCGAACGCGGAGAGGATCACCGCCTCGGGCGTGTCGTCGATGATGACGTCCACGCCCGTGGCCTGCTCGAAGGCCCGGATGTTCCGGCCCTCGCGGCCGATGATTCGGCCCTTCATTTCATCCGATGGCAGGCTGACGACGGATACCGTGCTCTCGGCCGTGTGGTCGGCCGCGATCCGCTGGATGGCGAGGGCGATGATGTTGCGGGCCTCGCGGTCGGCTTCCTTCTTGGCGGTTTCCTTGATCTCGCGGATGCTGTTCGCGGCGCGCGCGCGCGCCTCGTGCTCCAGGCCCTGGATCAGTTTATTGAGCGCCTCTTCCGAGGACATCCCGGCCAGCGCCTCCAGCCGCTGTCGCGCCTGCCCCTCCAGGCGCGCGACATCCTGCGTCCGCCGGTCCAGCTGCTCGGCCCGCCCGCCCAGGTCGCGGTCCCGGGTTTCCAGTTCGCGCGCCTTTTCCACCAGCACGTCGTACTTGCGGTCCAGGGCGTTCCGGCGCTCTTCCACCCGGCCCTCGGCGCGCTCCACTTCCTCGCGCCGGCGGGCCTCCTCCCGCTCCCACTCCTGCTTCGCCCGGTAAGCTTCTTCCTTGCCACTCAGTTCCGCAGCCCGCCGGATCCGCTCCACTTCCTGGTCCGCGGAGCGCAGGATGCGCGCGGCTTCTGAGTTCGCGTCTGCCTTACGACGTTTCAGCCGTTGCTGCTCGACGACCCGCCCGAGCAGCAGGCCCACCAGCGCGGAGCCGACGGCAGCAATGCCGATCAGCAATGCAGTACTCATTGGATCTCCGGAAGGGCGCATGAAGCGCCCGTGGCAGGCGTATGATCATGGTCCGGCCAACAGCAAGCACGGCACTCCGCAGAGCGCCCGAAGGCGCAAAGTAGAGCCGCTCGGGAACTACCCGCAAGGTCAGGCCGGCGGCAGGCCCGCCTCCGCCTCCGCAGCCAGGCTCTCGCTGCGCGCGGCCACCGCCTGCCGGAAGCGAGCCAGCTCGGCCCTTGCCTGGAACAGCTCGTCCGTGAGCGCAAGCGCGGCAAGGATCGCAGCCTTGTGCGGCTGCAGCAGCGCCGACTTGGACAGCACCTCGTGAACCGCCCGGTCCACGTACCCCGCCAGTTCCCGCGTGTATTCCGGCGGAGCCGGGGTCCGAATCGCATATTCATCGCCGCCGATGTGCACCGTGACGACGTTCCTGTCTGCCGGACTCAACGTTCCTCCTCCAGCAGGTGCAGCCGGGCATGGATTCGCTGGGCCACCTTCTCCGCACTCCGGAGGCGCAGCCGCAGGCTTTCGTTTTCCGCCTCCAGGCGGGCCACGCGTTCACCCAGCTCGCGCGGATCCAGCGTTCCGGTGCGCACGGCGTCGAGCGCGGCCTGCGCCTCGTGGCAGCGCTGCTCCGCGGCCAGGGCGCGCGCCCGCCAGGCCACTCCTGACTGCAGCAGGCGGCGCACGGCCTCACCCAGCCGGTCCAGTTCCGTCACTTGCGACGCCTGCTCGTCCGGGGGCGCCGCCTCGAAGTGGCTCCGTTCAGCCGCGCCGTTCAATCCCATGGCTCTCCCTCAGCCGCTTGAGCACGCGTGCGACCACGCCGTCCACCTCTGCGTCGGTCAGCGTGCGCTCGCCGGCCCGGAAACGGAGCCGCAACGCCAGGCTGCGCGTTCCTGCCGGTATGCCGGTACCCCGATAAAGATCGAACGGCTCGACCTGCTCCAGCAACGGGCCGGCGGCTCCGGTGACCGTGCCGATGACGTCGGCTGCGTCCAGCACATCGGGTACGAGTAGGGACAGATCCCGTTCACTGGCTGGGAATGCGGGCAGCTCCCGGAAGCTGCTGCGGGACCTGTCCGGCAGCGATTCCAGCAGCAACTCGGCGGCGAAAACCGGTTCTGCCCAGGGCGGCGCGTCGATTGCCGCTGCCCTGACCTTCCCGCCCCAGCCGCTCACCTGACCGGCACCATCGACCAGCCGGAACGCGGCGGCCGGTTCCAGCCACGGCGCCGCGGGTTCGCCCGGCTCGAGCCGCAATCCGAGCTCGGACGCGACCTCCTCGAGCAGGCCCTTCAGGTCCCAGAGGTCGAGCGATTCCGCGGGGCCGCTCCAGTGGGGCGGAGTGCGCGCCCCGGTGAGCGCCAACGCCAGCCGGCGCGTCTCGGCCGGCGGGGTCTGGCCAGGGGCGAATGCGGTGCCCAGCTCGAACAGCCTGATGTGCCGGCTGCCCCGCGTGAAGTTGAACTCGACCCGGTGCAGAAGGCCGGGCACCAGCGCCCGGCGCAAGCGGCTTTCCGCGGCGGAAAGGGGCCGCAGGAGCGCGACGTCGCCTTCCGCCTCGGGCGCGAAGGCTGCCGTCCGCGCTTCCAGCAGGCCCAGACCGACCATGACCGACCGTAGCCGATCCTCCAGTTGCATGAGCGGGTCGTCGGGAACCGCAGTCGGTCGGAAGCCACCCAGCCCGGCCGGGAAGCTGTCGTAGCCGTGCCGCCTCGCCACCTCCTCGACCAGATCGATCTCGGCACGCACGTCCTGCCAGCGATGACCCGGGACCAGGACGCGCAGGCTCTGGTCGTCGGCTGCCTCCACCCGGAACCCGAGGGGTTGCAGCAGACGGGACGCGTCCGCAAGCGGAATCTCCGCTCCCAGCACCTGCGTCAGTCGCCGCTGGCGCAGGGTGATGGGCGGGGGCGCGCTCACCCCGGGGCCCGCGTCCGCGGCGGCTGTCGCCACCCGCCCGCCGGCTACGGTCACGATCAGCACGGCCACGCGCCTGAGCGCCTGCTCCATCCCAGTTGCATCCACGCCCCGCTCGAAACGGCTGCTCGCATCGGTGGTTAGGTCCAGACCGCGTCGAGTGCCGCGGATGCTGCGCGGGTCGAAGAGCGCGCACTCCACGAGCAGGTTGCGTGTACCCGGGTGCACTTCGGTGTCCGCGCCGCCCATGATCCCCGCCAGCGCCACCGGACGCTCGGCATCGGCGATCACCAGCATGCGCCCGCCCAGCACCCGCTCCGCCTCGTCCAGCGTGGTCAGACCCTCGCCTGGGCGCGCCTTTCGGACCACCACTTCACTGCCCAGCCGATCGAGATCGAACGCGTGCAGCGGCTGACCCAATTCGTGGAGAACGTAGTTGGTGGCGTCCACCACGTTGCTGATGGGGCGCTGCCCGATGGCCCGCAACCGTCCCGCCAGCCACTCTGGTGACGGCCCGATCGTGACGTCCCGGATCACCAGCCCCAGGTAGCGCGGGCACAGCACCGTGTCCTCCAGCCGCACGCTCACGCCGTCCGCCGAGGCGCTCCCGGCGGCATCGCCCCGTTCCAACCGCGGCGCGGGGAACTCGGCCTGGTTCGGAAATGCGGGCAGCACCGGCGCGATCCCGGCCTCCGCGCCAATCTCGCGCGCCACGCCGAGGTGCGAGAGCAGGTCCGGACGGTTGGGAGTGACGTCGACCACCAGCCGGTAGTCGTCCAGCTGCACCGCCTCGGTGAAGGCTGCGCCGATGGGCAGATCCCCGTGCAGCTCCAGGATGCCCTCGTGATCGCGGCCCAATCCGAGCTCGCGCGCGCTGCACAACATGCCCTGGCTCTCGTAGCCGCGGATCTTGGCCTTCCGGATCAACACGTTGCCGGGAAGCGTGCCGCCGACCGGGATGAACGGATAGACCCCGCCGGTGCGCACGTTGGGCGCACCGCATACCACCTGCAGCTCCTCGCCCGTGCCTGCGTCCACTCGGCAAAGGGAGAGCCGGTCCGCGTTGGGATGCTGCCGGCGCTCGATCACCCGGGCAATCCGCACCTCGCGCAGCGGGCCGCCCAGGTCCACGAGCTCATCCACGGGCGCGCCCTGCATCGCGAGGTGATCCGCGACCCGCTGCGGCGATTCGTTCAGGCCGGGCAGAAGTGCCTGCAGCCAGCGATAGCTGATGTTCATGGCCGGACCAACTGCTCCAGTAGGCGGACGTCGTTCTCGTACAGCAGCCGGATGTCGGGAAAGCCGTACAGGATCATGGCGATACGGGCGGCACCCATGCCGAAGGCGAAGCCGGTGTAGCGCTCAGGGTCGTAGCCCGCGTTCGTGAACACGGCCGGGTGCACCATCCCGGCCCCCATGATCTCCATCCAACCGGTCTGCTTGCAGGCGCTGCAGCCGCCGCCGCCGCACAGCACGCAGCTCACATCCATCTCGGCGCTCGGCTCGGTGAACGGAAAGAACGAGGGCCGGAAGCGGACCCGCGTACCGCTCCCGAAGAGCTGCCGCGCGAACTCGGTCAGTGTGGCCTTCAGGTCCACGAAACCGATGCCTTCATCGACGGCCAGACCCTCCAGCTGCTCGAAAGCGGGGGCGTGGGACGCATCGAACGGGTCGCGTCGGTACACCGTGCCGGGCGCCACGATGCGGATCGGCGGCTGGATCTGCTGCGTGACCCGCATCTGCACCGGCGCTGTGTGTCTGCGCGGCAGCACCCCCGGAGCAAGGTAGAACGTGTCGTGCATATCCGCCGCGGGGTGGTCCAGCGGAGTGTTCAGAGCCGTGAAGTTGTACCAGTCGGTTTCCGCCTCGGGGCCGCGCGCCCGGGTGAAGCCCAGCCCTGCCAGTACCGCGCAGATCTCGTCCACCACCAGAGTCACCGGGTGTCGTGCCCCGCGCCACCGCCGGCGACCCGGCATGCTGAGATCAACCCGCGCCACCGCGGCGCCGCCGCCCGCCAGCACACTCGCCCGCGCGTCCAGCAGCGCCGTGATGCACTCTTTGCTGCGGTTCGCGGCCGCGCCCGCGGCCGGCCGCTCATCTGCGGGCAGCTTGCCCAGGCCCCGCATGATCTCGGTCAAACGCCCCTCTTTGCGCCCCAGCAGTCCGATCCGCACCGCCTCGAGCGCGTCCGGCGTGCCCGCTCCGGCAATCGCCTGCTCCGCCGCGCGCTGCAGTGCCTCCAACTCCTGCCTCAGATCCATCGTCGCTCTCTCTTTGGGTCCGATTCGACCGCGGACATGCCCGCGTCCGGCCGCCGGAGGCCCAAAGCTATCGCCCCAAGAAAAACGTGGCGAGGGCGGCCGCGG
>VEPF01000399.1:21993-23464 GCA_012027055.1 Gemmatimonadota bacterium
CCCCCCCCCCCCCCCCCCACGTCTCGGGATCCTGTTTCCCGGATGTTTCAGCTGAGGCTCGCCTTGGCCTGCCGCACGAGCGCGCCAAAGGCGGCGGTGTCGCGCACCGCCAGGTCCGCCAGCACCTTCCGGTTCACCTCGATGCCGGCCCGCTTGAGCCCGCTCATGAACCGGGAGTAATTCAGCTCCGAGTCCTGCTCCCGCACCGCGGCGTTGATCCGCACGATCCACAGGCGCCGGAATTCCCGCTTCTTCTGCTTGCGGTCCCGATACGAGTAAGCCCAGCCCCGCTCCACCGCGTTCTTCGCGATGCGCCAGAGCTTCGAGCGCCCGCCCCAGTACCCGCGGGCGGCGCGGAAATACCGCTTCTTCTTCGCGTGCCGTGCTACGGCGTTGGTTGCGCGTGCCATCGCTCAGGCTCCCTGCTGCAGCATCTTCTTGACGCGGCGCGCGTCCCCGGGCGCCGCCAGGTCGGACTTCCGCAGGTGCCGCTTCCGCTTCGCCGTCTTCTTGGTCAGAATGTGGCTCTTGAACGCGTGGCCCCGCTTAACCTTGCCCTTGCCCGTCACCTTGAAGCGCTTGGCCGCGCTTCGATTCGTCTTCATCTTCGGCATGCCGCCTCCATCGCTACGCGGGCTCAGCCCGTCTTCTTCGGTGCCACGACCATCACCATGAGCCGCCCCTCCATCGAGGGCAGCGACTCCACTTTCCCAACATCATCCAGCTCTTTGGAAACCCGCTCCAGCACTTCCCGCCCCTGCTCCGGATGGGCCATCTGCCGGCCCCGGAACATCATCGTCACCTTGACCTTGTTGCCTTCTTCGAGGAAGCGCCGCGCGTGCCGGATCTTGAACTCGAAGTCATGCGGCTCGATCCCCGGCCGGAATTTCACTTCCTTGATCAGGATCTGGTGCTGTTTCTTCCTCGCCGCCCGGGCCTTGCGCGCTTCCTCGTACTTGAACTTGCCATAGTCCATGATCCGGACCACGGGCGGACGCGCGCTCGGCGCCACCTCTACCAGATCCAGCCCTTCGCTCTCAGCCGCCGCGAGGGCATCCTCGATCGCCATGATCCCCAGTTGATCTCCGGTCGAGGAGATCACCCGGACCGGGCTGATCCGGATCTGGCGATTGATTCGTACCCGCTTATCCGTGGATATGGGGCAGCCTCCTGGAAAACAAAAAGGACCCGTTCAACGGGTCCTCTCCACGCATGCAGCGCCATCCGCAGCCGTTTGTCGGCGTCGGCGGCGCTGCCAAGGCGAGAACCCGGCGGTACCTACTGGACCGCAACTAGGTGGGGAGCCGCTCACTCCCACTTGCCCAGATTTTGAAACAAAAAACAATAGCCGCACCGGGCCCGACCGTCAAGCAGTGCCGTCCCCGCCCGGCAGTGTACCGGGCGGGAGAACCTGCCCTAGAGCGCCTTCGCCTCTGCTTCCGCCTGCAGCCGCGCCGTGAACAAGGCCCGG
>VEPF01000050.1 GCA_012027055.1 Gemmatimonadota bacterium
CGCACGCTGGCTCCGCCCGGGGCGGGAATCAGTGTCTCGAGCAGCTGGTGGGAGTCCATGTACCGGAAGCCGGCCAGCTTCACCGAGAGTTGCATCTCCTCGCCGCCCACCTGCAGCAGCGACGTGCTCGCGCGGCCCTGCACCGCGGCCGAGACCTGGCGCACCACGTCCTGCGCGCTGAGCGCGTGCAGCGCCAGCCGTGCCCGGTCCAGGTCGAGCACCAGCTCGGTCGCGCGGTCGCGCGCAAAGCCGAACCCGGAGGAGTTCGTGTCCACATCGCGGATCCGCGAGAAGCGCTGCAACTGGCGGGCGATCCCCTCGGCGATCTCCCGCGTGGTCTCGTAGTTGTAGCCCAGGATCTTGATGGTGTAGTTCGGGGCCGCGCCCCCGCCGCCGTAGAACGAGGGGCCATAGCCGTACACCCGCACCTCGGCGCCGCCGAAGCCGATCGAGTACTGGTAGAGCAGGTCCTTGACCGCGACCGGGACGTTGGTGTTCTCCAGCGAGTCGGGGAACTCCACGCGGATGTTCGCGCCCTGCGCCATCACGGTGGTGGTGTACTGCGAGACTTCGGGCAGCTCGCGGAGGCGGTCCTCGAAGAAGCGGGCCAGCTCGTCGGTGCGCTCCAGCTCCTCGCCGCGCGGCTGGCTGATGTTGATGGTGATGTAGGACGACTGCTCGCCGCCCCAGCCCCAGAGCACACCCCGGTTCACGTACTTGTGGAAGAGCAGGTAGGAGCCCGCGAGCAGCACGACCGTGACCGCGACCGTCAGGCGCGGCCAGCGCAGCGTGCTGTGCACCAGCCCGCCGTACAGGCGGGCGGGCACGGGTCGGCGGGCCGCGGCCGCGGCCGAGAGCGGAGGCAGCCCGGCCAGCAGGCGGGCGGCCAGCGCGGGGATGAACGTGAAGGCGACGAGCATGCTGGCCGTGAGCGCGATCCCCACCACCAGGCCGAGTGGCACGTAGTAGATGCGCAGCTCGCCCTGCAGGTAGACGAAGGGCACCAGCACGATCACGGTGGTGCCGGTGGCCGCGATCACCGCGAGCAGCACTTCGCGGGCGCCGTGCTCGGCCGCGGCCGGCGCCGCCTCGCCCAGGCGCCGGCGCCGGTAGATGTTCTCCAGCACCACGATGGCGTTGTCCACCACCAGGCCGAAGCCCATGGCCAGGCCCATGAGCGTGAGCAGGTTCAGCGTGTAGCCGGCGAAGTACATCACGTTGACCGTGATCAGGGCCGCGAAGACCACGGTCGCGAAGACCACGGTGGCGGCGCCCAGCGAGCGCAGGAAGAGCAGCAGGACCAGGAGCACGATGAGCGCGGAGAGAAGCGCGCGGGAACGCAGGTCCGTGAGCTGCTCCCGGACCTCCGCGCTCATGGCGCGGTCCAGCCGCACGTGGATGCCGCTGCCGAGCGCGGGGGCCAGCCCGGCCACGCGCGCGCGCACCGCCTCCGCCATGGCCACGGTGTTCACGCCCGGCGTCTTGAAGACCAGCAGGGACACCGCCGGCTGGCCGTTGATGCGGTGGTACTCGGTCGCGTCCTCGTAGGTCTCGTAGACGCGAGCGACGTCCCGCACCCGCACGATCCGGCCGTGGTCCGTGAGCAGCGGCAGCGTCCCGATCTCGTCGGCGCTCTCCGGCCGCTGGCGGATGGTGAGCGTGCGCTGGACGCCGAGGCGGGTGTCCACCCGGCCGGCCTCGCGCACGATGTCCATGGCCTGGATGCGGCCGGCCACCTCCGCCAGGGACAGGCCGAGCGCGCGGATGCGGTTCTCGTCCAGCTCCACCTGCAGGATGCGTGCGCGGCCGCCGTAGACCACCAGCCGGCCGACACCCTCGAGCTGCAGCAACTCCGGCTCGATCACGTCCTCCACGCGCTCGCGCAGCCATTCCAGGGTGTGGGGGCCATGCACGGTGTAGAGCAGTACCGGACTGCGCTGTTCGCGGAAGGCCTCGGGTACGTAGGGTTCGACCGCCGGCGGCCGCGACCCCACCGGCAGCTGGCCCTCGAGCGCGGCCAGCCGCTCCGACAGCTCCAGCCGGGCGAACTGCATGTCGGTGTCGCGCTGGAAGGAGACGGAGATGGCCGCGCTGCCCTCGGTGGACTGCGAGTTGATGTCCTCCACGCCCTGGACCTGCTGGATCACGGCTTCCAGCGGCGCGGTCAGGAAAGCCTCGGTGAGCTCCGGCGAGGCACCGGGCCAGGAGGCCCGCACGGTCAGGCGCGGCAGATCGGTGTCGGGCAGCAGTTCGAGCGGGATGTTGCGCAGCGCCGCCACGCCGAGCAGCGCGACGGTCAGGTAAACCATGGCCATCGCGATCGGCCGCCGCACCGCCATGCCGATCATCAGTCGCTCGCGACCGGCGCGGTTGCGGTCGCCTCGGCTACCGCGGCGGCGGGCGCGGGCAAGGACTGGGCGTCAGGCCGCCCCAGGCGGAGCCGGATGCGGTCGCCCAGCTCATCGAGCAGCTCGTAGACCACCGGGATCACCACCAGGGTGAGCGCGGTGGCGGTGAGCAGACCGCCGAACACGGCGATGGCCAGCGGGGCCTGCAGGCCCGCGCCCGCGCCGATGCCGAACATCATGGGCAGGATGGCGAGCATGGCGGTCAGCGAGTTCATCACGATGGGCCGGAGCCGGGCGCGGCCGGCCTCGTAGATGGCGGCGCGGGTACTCAGCCCCTCGCGGCGCATCTGGTTGATGAAGTCGATCTTCACCACCGCGTCGTTGTCCACGATCCCGACCAGGATCACCATGCCGATCAGGCTCACCGTATTGATGCCCGCGCCGAAGACCCAGAGGGCGAAGATCGCGCCGATCAGGCCCATGGGCACGCTCAGCAGCACGGTGAGCGGGTGGACGCGCGACTCGAACTCCGCCGCCAGGATCATGTACACCAGCAGCAACGCCAGGCAGAACGCGATGCCCAGCTCGCGGAAGCTCCGGCGCATCTCCTCGTTCTCGCCGCCGATCTCCACGCGCACGCCCTCCGGCGGTGTCAGGTCCCGCACCGCCGCCTGGGCCGAGCGCACCGCCCCGTCGATGTCGCGGCCGACCGCGTCCGCGAACACCGGCACCAGCCGGCTCTGGTCCAAGCGCCGGATCTCGACCGGGCCCAAGGACTCGCGGATCCGGACCAGCTCGCGCATGGGCACTCCGTCCAGGCGCAGGGTTTCCATGGTGGCCAGCGAGCGCCGTGCCGCCTCGGGCAGACGCACCACCACCGGGACCTTGCGGTCGAACGCGACGAAATCGGTGGCCACGCGCCCGCGCATGTAGCTTTCCACCGCGTCGGCCACGGCGCGCGCATCGATGCCGTAGCTGGCGGCGCGCTCGCGGTCGATCTCCACCAGGTACTCCGGCTGTCCGAGCTCGGTGCCGATGCGCACGTTGGTGAGCAAGGGCGCGCGCGCCAGGCGCCCGCGCACCTGTTCCGCGTACGCCAGCCCCTCGGCCAGGTCATCAGCCCGCACGCGCACGGCCAGGTCCGCTTCGCCCGCGCCCAGCAGTTTGCCGAGCGCGGTGGCCTGACCGCTCTCGATCGCGAGCTCGCCGGGCGTGGCCCGCGCGAGCCGCGGCCGCAGCCGCGCCAGCACGCGGGGTGTGTGCTGGCCGGGCTTGAGGCGGACGTCGATCACGGCCGTGTGCACGCCGCTCCGGTCTTCGGTGATGCCCTCCACCGCGACCTGCTTGCCGATGCGTGAGAACACCGCGGCCACGCCCGGGTCGGCCAGCAGCACCCGCTCGAGCCGGGCCGCCGCAGCCGCGGTAGTCTCCAGCGGCGTACCGCGCGGCAGCTCCAGGCGCGCGGTGAAGGTGCCCTGGTCGACGTTGGGCAGCACGCTGCGGTCGAGCGAGAGCGCGACCGGAACGGTCAGGCCGAGCAGCAGCAGCGAGCCGACCACCACCCGGCCGCGGTGACGCAGCGCCCGCTCGAGCTGGGAGTGATAGCAGTGCGCGAACGCCTGCCAGCCGCGGTCAAAGCCATCGAGCGGCGCCTGCACCCACCGGTGCCAGCGGGCGGGCGCGTCCCGGCTCGGGGGGCGCGACTGCAGGCGGGCGGCCATGGTGGGGAGCAGCGTCATGGCCGCCGCCAGGCTGGCCAGGAGCGCGAACGCGACTGCAAGCGAGAGCGCCGTGAACAGCTCGCCGGCCACGCCCTGCACGTAGATGATGGGACCGAAGACGGCGATGGTGGTGAGCGTGGAGGCAGTGATGGCGCGCTGGACCTCCTCCGTGCCGAGCGCCGCGGCAGCGGCCGCCGTCAGGCCTTTCTCGCGGTGCCGGAAGATGTTCTCGAGCACCACGATCGAGTTGTCCATGAGCATGCCCACGCCGAGCGCGAGCCCGCCCAGGCTCATGATGTTGAGCGAGATGCCGGTGGCGTGCAGCAACCCGAACGCGGCCACCACGGAGATCGGGATGGCGAGCGCGATGGTGATGGGGTAGCGGGCGTCGCGCAGGAACAGCACCAGCACCAGGAAGGCGAGGATGCCGCCCAGCACCATCTCCTGCACCAGGTTCGAGATCGCTCCCTGGACGAAGCCTGCCTGGC
>VEPF01000087.1 GCA_012027055.1 Gemmatimonadota bacterium
TCGCCGCGGTGCTGGAGCGGCGGCGGGCCGCGGCGCGGTAGCGGGCGCGCGCGGGTCCGAGGTATCATCCGCGCCCGGGACCCGGAAAGGCCCGGTCCGAAGGGGGAGCAGATGCCACGCGTGCACCGGCTGGAGCGGAGCCAGCGGATCGAGCGCCCGCTGGAGGCCGTCTTCGCGTTCTTCTCGAACGCGGCCAATCTCGAGGCCATCACCCCGCGCTTCCTGCGCTTCCGCATCCTCACGCCCGCGCCCATCGAGATGCGGGCCGGGGCGCGCATCGACTACCAGCTCGCGCTGTTCGGCGTGCGGCTGCGGTGGGTGACGCGGATCACCGTGTGGGAGCCGGGCCGGCGCTTCGTGGACGAGCAGGAGTCCGGGCCGTACGCGCTGTGGCGGCACACCCATTCGTTCCGCGCGGACGGCACGGCCACGATCATGAGCGACGTCGTGGAGTACGCGCTCCCGTTCGGTCCGCTGGGCGCGCTGGTGCACGCGCTGTTCGTGCGGCGCACGGTCGGCCGGATCTTCGACTACCGGAGCGAAGTCATCACGCGGCTGCTGGCAGGGGAGGAGGCGGAGTCATGAGCGTCGCACTGCTGCTCCAGAACGGCGCCCTGGTGCTGGCGCTCATGACGGTGCTGTGGCTGGTGAGCGTGGCGCGCCGGGACGCGAGCATCGTGGACCCGTGGTGGTCGATGGCGTTCCTGCTGGTGAGCGTACACACGGCCGTGCGCACCGGCGTCACCCCGGCCAAGCTGCTGCTGCTGGCGCTGGTGGCCATGTGGGCCGTGCGGCTGTGGCTGCACCTGCTGCTGCGCAGCCGCGGCCAGGCGGAAGACCCGCGCTATGCCGCGTTCCGGCAGCGCTTCGGCCCGGAGCGCTACTGGTGGGTCAGCTTCTTCCAGGTGTTCCTGCTGCAGGGCGCGCTGGTGCTGGTCATCTCGGCCCCGCTGCAGCTGGCCGCGGCCGCGACCCCACCCGATCCGGTGCGCGCGCTGCACATCCTGGCGGCGGTAGTGGTGGTCGCGGGCTTCGCGTTCGAGACCATCGCCGACGCGCAACTGCAGCGCTTCCGGCGCGACCCGGCCAGCCGCGGCCGCGTGCTCGACACCGGCGTCTGGCGCTACACCCGGCACCCGAACTACTTCGGCGAGGCGCTGCTGTGGTGGGGATTCTGGCTGGCCGCCGTGGCCCGACCGGGCGGCTGGCTCACCTGGTTCGCGCCCGCGCTGATGACGTACCTGCTGGTGAAGGTGTCGGGGGTGGCCATGCTGGACGCGCGCCTGACGGCCACGCGGCCAGGGTACGCGGAGTACGTCCGGCGCACCTCCGCATTCGTGCCCCGGCCGCCCCGCCGCGCCGACTGAGCGGGAGACCGGCAGGCGCACGCGGCGCCGGCCGGCGCGCCGAGCCGGCCCGGACGGTGCCACCATCAACCCGACGAGGAACGATGCGCAATACCGGGAGAACCGTGATCGCGGCCGTCATCCTGGCCGCGGCCTGCGGCGCGCGGGATGCCGGGTCCGCGGCGCTGGCCGGCAGCGACCGCACCGGCCCGGACAGCATCCCGCAATGCGTGCCGCTGGAGACCCGCGCCCCCAACGCGCCCGACCAGCGGCCGGCGTTCGCCGGGCAGACGCGCGCCTGCGGCATCCGGAACGCGAGCCAGGTGGACGTGGAAGTGGTGGCCGGCGGGCTGGTGCACCCGTGGGCGGTGGAGCCGCTGCCGGGCGGGGACCTGCTGGTCACGGAGCGGCCCGGGCGACTGCGCATCATCTCCGCGGCCGGGCAGGCAGGCGAGCCGATCGGCGGCCTGCCGGCGGTGGACGCGCGCGGGCAGGGTGGACTGCTCGACGTCGCCCTGAGCCCGCAGTTCGCGAGCGACCGCACCATCTACTGGAGCTACGCCGAGCCCCGCCAGGGCGGGAACGGCACGGCCGTGGCCCGCGGCGTGCTCGCGGCGGACCGGCGCAGCGTGCGCGAGGTCCGGGTGCTCTTCCGCGCGGTGCCCACGTACGACGGCGTGCTGCACTTCGGCTCGCGGCTCGCGTTCGGACCGGACGGCATGCTCTACATCACGCTCGGCGAACGTTCCGATGTCGCGACCCGTCCCTTGGCCCAGCACCTGGACGCGGACCTCGGCAAGATCGTGCGCATCCAGCCGGACGGCGGCATCCCCCGGGACAATCCGTTCGTCGGCCAGGCGGGCGCGCGCCCCGAGCTCTGGTCGGTGGGCCACCGCAACGTGCAGGCGGCCGCATTCGATGCGCAGGGCCGGCTCTGGGAGATCGAGCACGGCACGCGCGGCGGCGACGAACTGAACCTGGTCGAGAAAGGGAAGAACTACGGCTGGCCGGTCCAGGCGTACGGCATCGAGTATGCCGGTCAGTCGATCGCGGGCTCGGCCACCGCCCCGGCAGGCTACCAGCAGCCGGTCTACTACTGGGATCCCGTGATCGCGCCCTCGGGCGCCCAGTTCTACACCGGCGACCAGTTCCCCGCCTGGAGCGGCAACCTGTTCATCGGCGCGCTCCGCGAGCAGCGCCTGGTGCGGCTGGTGCTGGAGAACGACCGGGTCATCGGAGAGGAGCACCTGCTCACGGACCGGGGCCAGCGCATCCGCGATGTGCGCCAGGGACCGGACGGGGCGCTCTACCTGGTCACCGACGAGCAGAACGGCGAGCTCTGGCGGATCACGCCGAGGCGCTGAGGCCGGCGGTCCGGCGAGCGGACCGGCGCGTCGCGGCTCGGGCCCCTCAGCCGGAGATGTTCACCACGATGGAGCGCCAGTGGCCCTGCCGGAAGCGGACCACGCTCAGCGCGCAGCGGGTCACGTGCCCGACCAGGATGGCGAGCCAGATGTCGATGGCGTGGAGCGCGCCGGCCTGCTGGATCACGAAGCAGATGCCGAGCGGGACGATCACCTGGGAGATGATCGAGATGAAGAGCGGGCCGCGCGTGTCGCCGGTGCCCTGCAGGCCGCCGGTGTAGGTGAGCGCCACGGTCACGAAGAGACCGGACACGCTGAGCACGCGCAGCAGCTCGGCGCCGACGTCCGCGACCGCGGGATCGCGCATGCCGAAGATGGCGAGCAGCGCGTGCGGGATGAGCAGGAACGCGGCGCCCAGCACGGCCGCGCCCAGCAGCCCGATGCGGGCCGCGATGTGCACCGCCGCGACCGTGCGGTCGGGCCGGCGGGCGCCCAGGGTCTGCCCGGCCACGGCCGCCGCGGCGCCCATCAGGCCCGAGGCCGTCCAGGTGATCAGCGAGAACAGCTGCCCGTAGGAAACCGCGAACGCCGCCTGCGCGGCCGCGCTCTGCGCCAGCGAGCCGATGAACGAGAGCAGCAGCACCCCGCCCACGTTCATGGCTATGCCCTGGAAACCGGTGGGCAGGCCGAAGCGGAACAGGGAGCGGATGATGGCCCAGTCGGGCGCGTAGCCCAGGCCGCGCGGGAACGACACCACCCAGCCGCCGTGCCAGAGCCGGTAGAGACCGTAGCCGCTGACCAGGCCGGAGGCGATCACGGTGCCCATGGCGGCGCCGGCGGTACCGAACGCGGGGATCGGACCGAGACCGCGGATCAGCACCACGTTGAACGCGATGTTCAGGACCGTGAGCGCGATGCCCAGCACCATGGGCGTGCGCGCGTCGCCCGCGGAACGGAGCGCGCCCGTGAGCATGAAGAACACCAGCATGCCCACGCTGAACAGCATCATGATGCGCAGGTAGGGCAGCGCTTCCCCCCGCACCACCGCGTCCGCGTGCACCAGGTCCAGCAGGTGCGGCGCCAGCACGTAGCCCAGCGGCGCCATCACCAGCACCGCCAGTCCCGCCGCCGTGATGAACGCCTGGTAGACGGTGCGGTCCACCGTCTCCGGATCGTTCGCCCCCGCGAAGCGCGCCACCAGCACGCTCATCCCGGTGAACAGCGACATCATGAAGACGATGACCACCAGCCAGATCTGGTTGGATACGCCGATCGCGGCGTTGCCCGTGAAGCCCACCAGGTTGCCGACCAGGATGTGGTCGATGATCCCCTGCAGCCCGCCGAAGATGTTGGTCAGCATCGCCGGCCAGGCCAGCTTCCACACCGCGCTGCGGAGCGGACCCTCCACGAGCGAACGGTCGTAGCGGCGGGCACCGGGCGCCTCGGAGGGCGGCGGCGGGCCGGGCGCCGGCTCGGCAGCGGCAGCGGGAGTGGGTGACGTCGTCATCGTTTCCAGGCCGGCGTCCATCGGCGCTCGGCAGCAGCCCGCTGCCGCAGCATCACGTCATAGTACACGCCGGAGGCGTGCCGGAGCGACTCGTGGGCACCGCGCTCGATCACGCGGCCGCATTCCGGGCAACAATTCCCCGAACAGGAAGAAAAGGCGGGCGTTTCGGCGCAAACGGGGCGGGACACGAGGAGCGGGAGGGCCGCTAGCTTGGCAGCATGGATACCGATCGTCGTTCATTCCTGCGGACCGTGTGCGCTTCCGGGATCTGCGGTTGTTTCGGGGCTGCCGCGGCCACGGACCCGGCGCACGCGGCGCTGGAGCAGGGCCAGGAAGCC